>NZ_JBEXSI010000104.1:0-13273 GCF_040613515.1 Streptomyces sp. NPDC006261 | reverse complement strand
CCCCGCGCGCGGCCGCGTGCGCCGCATCGTCCCCAACGCCCGGGGCGGCGGTTTCCGGTGAAGGGACCGCCCCGTCCGCCGGACCGGTCGGTGTGCACCCTGGTGGTCAGACGTGGTGTCGTCAGACCTCCTCGGTGCCACCGCTCTCCTCGTCGTCTGTCTTCTCTTCCTTGGCCGCCGCGGGCGTGGCGCCCGGCTGCGGCTCGGCGACGGCCACCCGCGCGGGGCGGATGGTGCGCTCGCCGATGCGATACCCCGGCTGGAGGATCGCCACGCAGGTCGTCTCGGTGACGTCCGGCGCGTAGCTGTGCATCAGGGCCTCGTGGATCGTCGGGTCGAAGGGCTCGCCCTCCTTGCCGAACTGCTGGAGGCCCAGCTTCGCGACGACCGTCTCCAGCGATTCGGCGACCGACTTGAAGCCGCCCACCAGTTCGCCGTGCTCCCTGGCGCGGCCGACGTCGTCGAGGACGGGCAGGATCTCGGACAGGAGGTTCGCGACGGCGACCTCCTTGACCGTGACCCGGTCCCGCTCCACGCGGCGGCGGTAGTTCTGGTACTCGGCCTGGAGCCGCTGGAGGTCCGCGGTGCGCTCGGTGAGCGCGGTACGGACCTGGTCCAGCTGAGCGGTCAGGCCGACGGTCTGGTCGGTGTCCCCGGCCGGGGCCGCCGCCTCCTCCTCCTCGGAGGGTGCGGCAGCTTTCGGCTCGGCGTCATCAGGGGTGGCGCCGGAGGGGACGTCGGGCTTCTCCTCGAAGCCCGGAGTCTCCTCGGTCACGCCGCACCGCCCTTGGTGTCCTTCTCGTCGTCCACGATCTCGGCGTCGACGACATCGTCATCGGCCTTGCCCTGGGCGTCGCCCGGAGCCTCGGCGCCCGGCGTCGCACCCTCGGCCTGGGCGTTGGCGTACATCGCCTGGCCCAGCTTCTGGGAGACGGCCGCGACCTTCTCGGTGGCCGTACGGATCTCGGCGGTGTCCTCGCCCTTGAGCTTCTCCTTCAGCTCGCCGACAGCGGTCTCCACCTCCGTCTTGACGTCGGCGGGGACCTTGTCCTCGTTGTCCTTGAGGAACTTCTCCGTCTGGTAGACGAGCTGCTCGCCCTGGTTGCGCGACTCGGCGGCCTCGCGGCGGGCGTGGTCCTCCTCCGCGTACTTCTCGGCCTCTTCGCGCATCCGGTTGACCTCGTCCTTCGGCAGCGAGGAGCCGCCGGTGACGGTCATCTTCTGCTCCTTGCCGGTACCGAGGTCCTTGGCGGCGACGTGCATGATGCCGTTGGCGTCGATGTCGAAGGCGACCTCGATCTGCGGCACACCGCGCGGGGCCGGCGGCAGACCGGTCAGCTCGAACATCCCGAGCTTCTTGTTGTACGCCGCGATCTCACGCTCGCCCTGGTAGACCTGGATCTGGACGGACGGCTGGTTGTCCTCGGCCGTCGTGAAGATCTCGGAGCGCTTGGTCGGGATCGTGGTGTTGCGCTCGATGAGCTTCGTCATGATCCCTCCCTTGGTCTCGATACCGAGGGACAGCGGGGTGACGTCGAGGAGCAGGACGTCCTTGACCTCGCCCTTCAGGACACCGGCCTGGAGCGAGGCGCCGATGGCGACGACCTCGTCCGGGTTCACACCCTTGTTGGCGTCCTGGCCACCGGTCAGCTCCTTGACGAGCTCGGCGACGGCGGGCATGCGGGTGGAGCCACCGACGAGAACGACGTGGTCGATCTCGGAGAGCTGGATGCCCGCGTCCTTGATGACGTTGTGGAACGGGGTCTTGCAGCGGTCCAGGAGGTCCGAGGTCAGCTGCTGGAACTGCGAGCGCGTGAGCTTCTCGTCCAGGTGCAGCGGGCCCTCGGCGGACGCCGTGATGTAGGGCAGGTTGATCGTGGTCTCGGTCGAGGACGAGAGCTCGATCTTCGCCTTCTCCGCGGCCTCGCGGAGACGCTGGAGAGCCATCTTGTCCTTGGACAGGTCCACACCGTGCCCGTTGGCGAACTGCTTCACCAGGTAGTCGACGACGCGCTGGTCCCAGTCGTCTCCACCGAGGTGGTTGTCACCGTTGGTGGCCTTCACCTCGACGACGCCGTCACCGATCTCCAGGAGCGACACGTCGAAGGTGCCGCCACCGAGGTCGAAGACGAGGATCGTCTGGTCGTCCTTGTCCAGGCCGTACGCCAGGGCGGCGGCGGTCGGCTCGTTGACGATGCGCAGGACGTTGAGGCCCGCGATCTCACCGGCCTCCTTGGTCGCCTGACGCTCGGAGTCGTTGAAGTACGCCGGGACGGTGATGACCGCGTCGGCCACCTTCTCGCCCAGGTAGGACTCGGCGTCGCGCTTCAGCTTCTGCAGGATGAAGGCGCTCATCTGCTGCGGGTTGAAGCCCTTGCCGTCGATCTCGATCTTCCAGTCAGTGCCCATGTGGCGCTTGACGGAGCGGATGGTCCGGTCGACGTTGGTGACCGCCTGACGCTTGGCCACCTCGCCGACGAGCACCTCGCCGTTCTTGGCGAAGGCGACGACGGACGGCGTGGTCCTGGCGCCTTCGGCGTTGGTGATGACGGTGGGCTCGCCGCCTTCGAGAACGCTGACGACGGAGTTAGTCGTGCCCAGGTCGATGCCGACCGCACGTGCCATTTCAATTCCTCCAACTGACTACTTGAGTGGATCTGACTCAAGGATGCACGACACCCGCTCCAGAGTCAACAGACCTGAGTCGGCCAGACTCAACTTAGGTGCACTCCCCTGCCGCCGTCACGCTCTTTCCCCGCCCCAGGGGCCCGCCACGCACGCCACACCCCTCGCGCACCGCCCTGCCCACCATCCCACCGTGGGATCGTTCTGTCACAAAATGCCGCGAGACGGTCACAAACGTCATCGATCGGCTGGTACAGACACATCATCGGACTCCGAACCCCGGGCGGGCGCGATGCGGAACGCGAGACAGCGGCGCGTGCGGCAGAAGAACCAGAGGAAGAAACAGCAGAGGCAGCAGCAGAAGAAGCAGGCGCAACCATCACAGGCAGAGGCGCAGCGACAGGCAGAGGCGCGGACGCAGCGACAGCCACAGATCCGGGCCGGAACACAGTCCCCGGCGCAGCCGCCCGCGCCCCGAACCCCACCCCCACCCCCAGCCCAACCCCCGCCCCCGCCCCGTCAGCCGACGCGCCTCCCGCGGCCCCCCACCGGCACCGCCAGAGGCCACTTCCCCTCCCGCCCCGCCGCACGCCTCGCGGGCCTCAGCGACCGGGCCGAGCACCTCACGGCCCGCCTCACCCCCCGCACCTCCGCCGAACGGCTGCTGGACCTGACCCTCGGCACCGCCCTCCTGATCGCGGCCGCCCCCGCCATCACCCTCGGAGCACTTGCCCTCACCCTCCGGTGGGGGCCGGGCAGCGCATGGGAGCGCAGCCCCCGTACGGGCCTGGGCGGCCGGGTCTTCACGCTGCGCTCCCTGCGCACCCGCCGGCTCCGGCTCGACCTGCTCTCCCGGCTCCCCCAGGTCGTCCGGGGCGAGCTCTCCCTCGTAGGGCCGGCCCCCCTGGCCCCGGGCGACCCCCGCGCCGCCTGGGCGGGGGCCCGGCAGTGGCGGCAGGAACTGCGGCCGGGACTGACCGGACTGGCACAGGTGCGCGCCCGCTCCGGCATGCCGTGGGACGACCCCGCCCTGCTGGACCAGCACTACGCAGAGCACCATGGAGTGGTGCTCGACCTGGCGATCCTGGCGGAAGCCGTACGCAACCCCCTGCGGACTGCGCTCCGCAGGACCCGACCGACCAAGGCACACCTGAGCGACACAGATCACCGCCCGCCCGGCTACAGCGGGGTGGAATAAGTGGATAGTGTCAGCACAGACTAATTAAGTTACTGCTTAGTAGTAGTGGGCAGTAGTCAACTGGATCCCGCTCTCGCAGGCCCGAGGAGCCCTACTCATGCAACTCGCCGCGATCATCGTGTCGCTGGTGCTGACGGTGGTCGGTGTTGCGCTCGTCGCCCGAGCCGTCGCACAGATCTACCGCTTCGTCCGCCTCGGACAGGCGGTACCGGCAGGCAGCCGCACGGACGACCCCAAGCAGCGGACGATCACCTTGATCAAGGAGTTCGTCGGCCATACCCGCATGAACCGCTGGGGAATCGTGGGCGTCGCCCACTGGTTCGTCGCGGTCGGCTTCCTGACGCTGGGCCTGACGATCGTCACGGCGTACGGCCAGCTGTTCAAGGCCGACTGGGTGCTCCCGTACATCGGCACCTTCGTGCCGTACGAGGTCTACATCGAGTTCATCGCGCTCGGCACGACCCTCGGCATCCTCGTCCTGATCGCGATCCGCCAGCTGAACCTGCCCTCGCGGGCCGGCCGCAAGTCGCGCTTCACGGGCTCGAAGATGGGCCAGGCGTACTTCGTCGAGGCGATCATCCTGGTCATCGGCGCCGCGATCATGGTGCTCCGCGGCCTGGAGGGCGCGCTGCACCACGTGGACAGCTACGGACCCGCGTACTTCGCCTCGTACCCCTTGGTCCTGGCCTTCAAGGGGCTGAGCGTCGGCACGCTGCAGAACCTCGTCTACCTCTTCGCGATGATCAAGCTCGGTACGACGATGATCTGGGCGATCACGGTCGGGCTCAACACCAACATGGGTGTCGCCTGGCACCGCTTCCTCGGCTTCCCGAACATCTGGTTCAAGCGGAACGCCGACGGCGACGTCGCGCTCGGCGCGCTGCTGCCGATGACGTCGGGCGGCAAGGAGATCGACTTCGAGGACCCGGGCGACGACGACACCTTCGGTGTCTCCCAGGTCGAGCAGTTCTCCTGGAAGGGCATCCTCGACTTCTCCACCTGCACCGAGTGCGGTCGCTGCCAGTCGCAGTGCCCCGCGTGGAACACCGGCAAGCCGCTTTCGCCGAAGCTCCTGATCATGTCGCTGCGCGACCACGCGCACGCCAAGGCCCCCTACCTCCTGGCCGGCGGCGGCAAGGACATGGAGGGCAACGAGAAGGCCACCGCGGAGCAGCTCAAGGACGTCCCCGCGGCCGCCCTCGCCGAGGCCGAGCGCCCGCTGATCGGCACCGCCGAGGAGAACGGCGTCATCGACCCGGACGTGCTCTGGTCCTGCACCACCTGCGGTGCGTGCGTGGAGCAGTGCCCGGTCGACATCGAGCACATCGACCACATCGTCGACATGCGCCGCTACCAGGTGATGATCGAGTCATCGTTCCCGTCCGAGGCGGGCACGATGCTCAAGAACCTGGAGAAGAAGGGCAACCCCTGGGGGCTGGCCAAGAAGCAGCGCGTCGAGTGGACCAAGGAGGTCGACTTCGAGGTCCCGATCGTCGGGAAGGACATCGAGGACCTCACCGAGGTCGACTACCTGTACTGGGTCGGCTGCGCGGGCGCCCTGGAGGACCGGGCCAAGAAGACCACCAAGGCCTTCGCGGAGCTGCTGCACATCGCGGGCGTCAAGTTCGCGATCATGGGCGGCGACGAGAAGTGCACGGGTGACTCCGCCCGCCGCCTGGGCAACGAGCCGCTGTTCCAGCAGCTCGGCCAGGAGAACGTGGCCATGCTGAACATGGCGTACGGCGAAGACGACGAAGACGCGACGACCAAGAAGCCCAAGTCGTCGAAGAAGATCGTCGCGACCTGCCCGCACTGCTTCAACACGATCGCCAACGAGTACCCGCAGCTCGGCGGCGAGTACGAGGTCATCCACCACACGCAGCTGCTCCAGCACCTCGTCGACGAGGGCAAGCTGATCCCGGTGACCCCGGTCGAGGGCCTGATCACGTACCACGACCCGTGCTACCTGGGCCGTCACAACAAGATCTACACCCCGCCGCGCGAGATCATCGCCAAGGTCCCGGGTCTGCGGAACGAGGAGATGCACCGCCACAAGGAGCGCGGCTTCTGCTGCGGCGCCGGTGGTGCCCGGATGTGGATGGAGGAGCGGATCGGCAAGCGCGTCAACAACGAGCGCGTCGACGAGGCCCTCGCCCTCAACCCGGACATCGTCTCGACCGCCTGCCCGTTCTGCCTCGTCATGCTGACCGACTCGGTCAACGGCAAGAAGAACGACGGCCAGGCAAAGGAGTCCATCCAGGTCGTGGACGTCTCGCAGCTCCTCCTGGAGTCGGTGAAGACCCCGGCCGATCCGGCGGGCGAGCAGGAGCAGGTGGACGCACCGGAGCCGGAACCGGCAAAGTGACGTAACGCATCGGCGCGATGAGCGGCCGGACCTGCCTCGGGGGCAGGACCGGCCGCTCTTTCCGTACCCGGGGCCGACCGCCGCATGTGGGCTCCGGCACGCCGAGGCCCCCTGCGCGCGAAGGGCGCCCCCCGCTCGGCGCTCCTCGCCCGCGGCGACTTCGACGGCGACAAGAGGCGGACACGGTGGCGCGGACGTACCGCGGCGGCCGCGAGGACCTGGTCGCGCTGTACGCGGCGGGTAACGCGGACGATACGGTCCTGACGTTCTCCACGGCCCTGTTCCTCCCCTGGACTCCCCCTCGTGCGCCCCTGAACTCCCCCACCGCGCCCCTTAGGGGATGTCACAGCTCGGCCGCAATGGCGCACGGGTTCCCCGGGGCCCCACTTCCCACCACCGGGGACCAGGTACGTTCGATGGGTGGCTGGATTCAGGATCGGACGCGGCCGGGACAACCGCACCCCGCAACAACCGCAGCAGCAGCGGCAGCAGCCGTACGGAGGGCAAGCACCACAGCCGCCGTACGGAGCTCCGTCGTGGCCGACGGCAGGAGGCGGCGGCGGCAACGGCGCGGCGCCCCCGCCGTACACGAGCGGCGGCTACGCGGGCAACGGACACGACGGCGGACACGCCGGACACGGGCAGGGCCCTCACGGGACCCGCGGAGGACACGGCGGACACGGCGGACACGGCGGACACGGCGGACACGGCGGACACGGCGGACACGGCGGACACGGCGGACACGGCGGACACGGCGAGCCGGAGTATTTCGGCGACCCCTACGCCGACCCCGTACCCCATGACCCGTACGCCAACAACCCGGGTCACACGCAGGCGTTCAGCAGCAACGACGACCCGTACGGCGACGGCAACACCTACCGCGCCGGCTCCGCCCCCGCCCAGCCCGCCGGCCCGCGCCTGCCGTGGAAGGCGCTGCTGACCGGCATCGTGACGCGCCCCGGCCCGACGTTCTGGCAGATGCGGGACTACCCCGTCTGGGGCCCGGCGCTGATCGTCACGTTCCTCTACGGCCTGCTCGCGCTCTTCGGCTTCGACCAGGCGCGCGAGGAGGCCATCGGCGCCCCGGTCGCCACGGCCGTCCCGTACGTCCTCTTCACCGGCGTCGGCTTCGTCATCGGCGGCCTGGTCCTCGGCGCGGTGACCCACACCTTGGCCCGCCAGCTCGGCGGCACGGGCTCGTGGCAGCCGACGGTCGGCCTGTCGATGCTGATCATGTCGATCACCGACGCCCCGCGGCTGCTCTTCGCCGTCTTCCTGGGCGGCGAGAACTCCCTGGTCCAGATCATGGGCTGGCTGACCTGGCTGGCGGCCGGCGCGCTGTTCACGTCGATGGTGGGCAAGTCGCACGACCTGCCGTGGCCGAAGGCGCTGGGAGCGTCGGCGATCCAGCTGCTCGCGCTGCTGTCGATCATCAAGCTGGGCACGATCTGAGGCTGAGGCTGTCGTGAGAAGGCCCCCGGACGCACTCCGGGGGCCTTCTCACGTACTACTGGCTGCGGGCCTACGCGTCGAGAACCTGCCCGTCCCGCCGCACGACCGGCTTCTCCACGCTCCACGGGAAGTTGATCCACTGATCGGTCTTCTTCCACACGTACTCGCACTTCACGAGGGAGTGGGACTTCTCGAAGATGACGGCGCTGCGGACCTCGGCGACGTGGTCGACGCAGAAGTCGTGGACGAGCTTGAGCGTCTTGCCGGTGTCGGCGACATCGTCGGCGATCAGAACCTTCTTCTTCGAGAAGTCGATCGCGTTGGGCACGGGCGCCAGCATCACGGGCATATCGAGGGTCGTCCCGACCCCGGTGTAGAACTCCACGTTCACCAGGTGGATGTTCTTGCAGTCGAGGGCGTAAGCGAGCCCGCCCGCGACAAAGACCCCACCCCGGGCGATGCTCAGCACGACATCGGGCTCGTACCCGTCGTCGGCGACGGTCTGCGCGAGCTCCCGCACAGCCCGCCCGAAGCCCTCGTAGGTCAGGTTTTCCCGCACGTCACTGGTCACGATCGATCACACCTGGGTCCGATGGAAGTTCTGGAACGACCGTGAGGCCGTGGGCCCCCGCTGCCCCTGATACCGCGACTCGTACCGCTCGGAGCCGTAGGGGAACTCGGAGGACGAGGTCAGCTTGAACAGGCACAGCTGTCCGATCTTCATACCCGGCCACAGCTTTATCGGCAGGGTCGCGAGGTTCGACAGCTCCAGGGTCACGTGCCCGGAGAACCCGGGGTCGATGAACCCGGCCGTCGAGTGCGTCACCAGCCCGAGCCGCCCGAGCGAACTCTTCCCCTCCAGCCGCGAGGCCAGGTCGTCGGGGAGCGAGATCACCTCGTACGTGGACGCCAGCACGAACTCCCCGGGGTGCAGGATGAACGCCTCGTCCCCCTCGGGCTCGACCGTCCGCGTCAGGTCGGGCTGTTCCACGGCCGGGTCGATGTGCGGGTACCGGTGGTTCTCGAACACCCGGAAGTAGCGGTCCAGCCGCACGTCGATGCTCGACGGCTGCACCATCGAAGGGTCGTACGGATCGATACGGACTCGCCCGGCGTCGATCTCGGCCCGGATGTCCTTGTCTGAGAGAAGCACGCCCCGAGGATACGCAGAAGGCACGACCCCACCCCAACCGGACCACCTGGGGCCGGGGCAGGAGGCGGCGGCAGGACGGCCACGAGGTGTCGGCGGGGGCAGCAGCGACGGACCGGGCCCGCCCCCGCACACCCCACCGACGCCCCCTGCCCCCGCTCCTACCGCTTCTCGAACCCCGCCACCGGAACGGCCTGCCGCAACCGGGCACACCGGGGGCACCGGATCAACCGCCCCGGCCCGATCCGGTCGGCCCCGAGCTGCTGCATCGGGAACGACGAGGTAGCGAAAACGTGCCCTTCGGCACAGCGGACGACGGTGCGCTCCATCGACTCCATCAAGTCCCTTCCCCAACCGCATATGGACGAGACCGCCACATTAGGGGATGAACAGGACGCCACAGCAAGCGGCACTCCGACCCCGCACGCTACGCCCCCAACTACCGCCCACCACAACCGCGTCCACCCCACCCACGCCTCGGCCCACACAACCGACAGACCCCACGGCTCATCCACCGGGGGCCTGACATGGGGTACAGTGTGTGACGATGCAGCGCCGATCATCGGCATGCTTCGCGGGTGTAGTTTAATGGTAGAACATGAGCTTCCCAAGCTCAGAGCGCGAGTTCGATTCTCGTCACCCGCTCCATGATGAAGGCCCAGGTCATTGACCCGGGCCTTGTTTGTTGTCTAGACCTCTTGCGGTGCGGCGTGCCCTCCGCGTGCCCCATCTATGGGGCCCGAAGGGCTTGCGACCAGGCCGCCGGCGGGACCAGCGGACGGTTGAAGCATCTGCTCAGCACGTCCGGCGTCGGCTTTCAAGACGTTGCCGATCTGCTGCGTGTCGGCCGAGGCTGGGGCGCTTCTGAGACAGAGATAGCCATTCGCCAGCGGAGGAGATCCGCCGTGGTCGAAGGTGGGGCCTTCATTGGACGGTCCTCGGGGGAGGTGGCAGGTGCCGCTGCTGTCTTGGAAGGCGGGAATGCCCCGCGGACGCACACCGGACTCTGATGCCGGACAGAAGTCGGAGCCCGTTCCCCAGATACCAGTGAACGGCAAGACTGGTCGGCCGCTGGCCTACGTACCCGGCCAGCGTCCCGTCCGGTCGGAGTACGCTCGGCGAGATCCAGCACCAAGCAGCAACTCCGTCATTCGGGGGTTGGCTGGCTCCGTGCACGAGCGAGTCAACAGGATCATGCAGGCACGGGACTGGGTCGGGCGATGGCAGGACAAGATCCAGGGAAGGCCCCAGCGCCCCATTCGGGGTCTAGACGAGTTCACCGGGGAGCCTCTCGCGCAGTGGGCTCTGACAAACGTGCTGTACGCGCGAAAGCGGCCGGTGCCGTCCTTCGGATTCGCGTTGGCTCCGGTACTCACCCACAGCGTGGCGGCACGACGACAACGTCGCCTCCGCTTCACCCTGTTGCTGGCCACGTCCCTCTATATGGCAAGCACTCACCCACTGGGACTTGCAGCGCTCATCCTGGCCATGCTGGTCTGGCAGTTCCTCACCGGGCGGGCCGGTCGAGCAGTCATCCGCTGGGGTTTCAGCGCACTGGTTCCGACTGTCCTGCTTGCTGCAGCCCTGCTTGCCCTCTGGACCTTCGTCAAGCCTCATCAGCCGATGCTGCGCGATGCCGTGGTGGAAGCTCTTATCGTCGTTCCTCACCTTCTCATCGGCACCACAAGCATTCATCTTCTTGACCGTTTGGCGTGTCACGCCTATATGCAGTCACTACGGCCTAGCCGCACACAACTGGCCAAACGTCCCTTCCTCGCCCCTTACGCTGCTAAGAAGATTGCTTCGCACGAAGTCTCAGAGCAGTGGCAAAGCATTGCCTACCGCAGGGAAGGCAATGTAGACCGCTTCGTGGGAGCCGGCCTCGATTCGTGGATGAGGGGTGCTACCCGCATCCAGCTAACGTCAGCTCGCACCAGCGATGAGGAAGAAGACAATCTTTCGGCCACTGGTGCGTTCGATCTCGATGCGAGCCAAAAGTTTGAGGCGGACGAACTCCTGGACAAGGTGCGTGACGAGCTAGAGGAACTTCGCGGAGCTCTGGTTGAGACCCACGCCCTACCCAACTGCGATGTGGCCGAATTCCTAGGGGTTCCAGAGAGTCGATGGAAAACCTTGGGGCAGAGTAGGGGCGGTGTCAGCAAGTCAGAGTGGCCGGAAGCTACTGAAATGTGCACCGAGGCCCGTGACGCGCCCACCGGCCACTTCTCTCGTAGATACCTGGCTGCGCAGGTCATCGCATGGGACGGGCAGATTGTGGTGACAGTCTTCGCGCACGCTGCGTTGGAAGGCAACACCCTTCACTTCGTTACCCGTCCGCATGTCCACGCCCCATTGACCCCTTCGGCCAACGTTACTCCCGCGAAGGGTTGGGACCTCGCTAGGAAACTGGCGGAAGCGCCGCTTCACGCGGTCGGAGACACCGTCGCACTAGCTGCCGGGGCCTACACAGCAGTCGGCCGTGGCCTCGGACTGCTGAGCGCGGCAACCACAGCCGCAGCCGCTGTTCGCCCAAGGGACGACGGCAAGCCCGTAAGCCTTCGAGAGCACTGTGGCCGGGCGACGACTGAGGATATGCACCAGACCGAGGACGTGCAGCGGTACGTTTCGATCCTCCAGTCGAGGATGTTCAGCACTGTGAGCGCCTTTCTCGCTGACCACGGTCTGGCCACCGGAGACTTCAAACGCCAGGCCATTGCCATCACACAGAACTTCATCAGCGGCGACAACAACCAGGTGAACACCGGAAATATGGGCGGCGGTATGCAGCAAGGCTCCGCGCCTGGCAGTCCGGCGAACAGAACCGAGAAGGCGGGATGACTATGCGTTTTGGACGAGCGAACACAAGTGGCGGCACCCACGTCACCGGCAGCGGCAATCAAGTCAACACCGGCAGGGTCGGCGGCGACATGCGCCAAGTCCAAGTTTCGGGACGTGAAGCAGACGATCCCAGGCTTTTGGCCGCGCAGGCCAAACTCGCCGAGTTGGCAGCCGCCCTGGACACGCACGCTGGCGAAGTCCACAGCATCGACAGCTGCCGACAGGCCGTGGCCAGAATCGACGAGGAGCTTCGCGAGCCGACGCCGGACGGCCGCCGCCTTACCGAAACCTTGGAGATGCTTAGCCTCGCGCTTGGCTCTGCCGCGTCCTTGAACTCGCTCGCCGACTCGCTTCGCAGCGCGATCCAGGTGCTGCTCAGCTGAATGTGTGGCCTGCCGATCGGCAGGCCACACATGTGGGACACGCGAGCTGGGCGAGGAGAAGGCTGCCGCCCCGCCCAGCTATTTCTACCGCTCGGCCAGGCGGCTCGCCTCCTTGGCCCTTTGGCGTCCTTCCCGCACCCGTACGTCGATGCCCTCCGCCACCTCCCGCTGCCGCTCCCCGTCGGAGTGCTGGTAGATCAGCGCCGCCTTCTCCGAGGACTGGCCGGCGCGGACCATCGTGTCCTTGAGCGTGGCCCCCGACTGGGTGGACAAGGTGTGGCCGGTGTGACGGAGGTCGTAGAAGCGGAAGTCCTCCGGCAGGGCCACCTTGGCGCGCGCCCTGCGCCACTTGCGGCCGAAGGTGGACCGCCGGAATGGCGCTCCCCGCTCGCCGACGAACAGAAGGCCGTTGGGCTCCTTCTCCGCGTACCAGTCCAGGTGGCGTTTCACCTCGATGTACAAGAAGGCCGGGAGGAAGACGGTTCGGCGTCCGGCGGTCGACTTCGTGTCGCCCTCGACCCGGCGGCCCGTAGTCAGCTCCGGCGCGGCGTCGCTGATCCTGGCCGCGAGCGGTTCGAGCGTGACGTCGGGCCGCCGCAGTGCCGCCTGCTCCTCCGGCCGCATCGGCCCGTAGGCTCCGAAGTAGACCATCAGCCGCCACCTGGGGCCCATGGCATCCGCGAGCGCGTCGACCTGTTCGACGGTGGCGGTGGGGCGTTCCTTCGCCCTTTCGCTGCCGGCGCCCCTGATCCGGCAGGGGTTGCGGCGGATCAGCTCGTCGTCGGCGGCCGTCTCCATGATGGCCTTGAGGAGGCGGTACGACTTGGCGACGGTCGTCGCACCGGTTGCCTCCAGCCGTTCGGCCCGCCAGGTGCGCACACCGGGCGGTGTGATGTCGTCCAGGTTCACCGAGGCGAACGTGGGCAGCAGGTGCAACCGCAGGAGCCTGCGTTACAGCTCCTCCGTGGTGGCCGAGAGGCCGCGCTCCTCGACCCACTGGACCGCGTAGGCAGCGAAATTGACCGCCCCGGCGTCCGGGTCAACCCAGTGCTTGCGCTCGATGTCGGCCTGGGTGAGCGTGAGCCAGGTCTGGGCGTCCGTGCGCGTCGAGAAAGTCTCCGGGGCCGTACGGCGGCTGCCGTCCGGGGCCCAGTAGCGTGCCTGCCAGCGCCCCGAAGGCAGTTGGCGGACCGTGCCGAATTCACGCCGCCTCTGCGGCTTGCGGGTGGCCATCAGGCGGCCTTCCCGTAGCGGGAACGCTC
>NZ_JBEXSI010000103.1:0-13575 GCF_040613515.1 Streptomyces sp. NPDC006261 | reverse complement strand
TACACATCCACGCAATTCAGGTATCGAATAGCGGAGTTGGGGCTGCGGCAGAGTTGCGGACGCACCGCTCTTCTGCAGAGTGCGGGTGACACCGGCGAGGATGGCGGTGGTCAGCACCCAGCCGACGGCGATCACCTGGGTGGTGGTGGTCGTCGTGGCGGCGGCGACCGGCGCGGCGGCCTCGGCTTCGACGGTTTCCACGGAGGCGGGCGCGGGCGCCGGAGCGAGTGCGGGCTCAGGCGCGGCCTCCACGCTCAGGGCCTCAGCCGAGGCTTGGGCGCTGGCTTCGGCAGCTGCGGTCTTGCGGGATCCCTTACGGGACGGCTTGCGGGCGGTCACAGGGACTGCCTCCTCGGAGGGGTCGGAGGGCGGAGGGGTGAAAGGGGGAGCGGGGCTCAGGCCGCTGCGGACTGGGCCAGTCGCTGGATGGCGGCCATCGGGACCGGCAGCCAGTCGGGGCGGTGGCGGGCCTCGTACACCACCTCGTACACCGCCTTGTCGGTCTCGTGGGCGCGCAGCAGCTCGGGTTCGCCGCGCGGATCGGTGCCCGACGCGAGCGCGTACCCCTCGCAGTAGGCGGCACGGCAGCGGGCCGCCCACTCGGGGTTCCACGGGCGGTGCGAGCGGGCCGCGTAGTCGAAGGAGCGCAGCATGCCCGCCACATCGCGGACCGGGGGCGCCGGACGGCGGCGCTCGTCCAGCGGGCGGGCCGGTTCGCCCTCGAAGTCGATCAGCGACCAGAAGCCGTCGGGGGAGCGGAGCGCCTGGCCGAGGTGGAGGTCGCCGTGCACCCGCTGCTGCGCCCAGCCGCCGCCCCGGTGGCCGAGGGCCGTGACGGCGTCGAACGTGGTCCGCAGGGCGGGGACGTACGGGACGAGGGCGGGCACCGCCTGGGCGGCGGCCTCCAGACGCTGGGTCATCCGGGCGACCAGCTGCCGGGTCTGCGTTCCGTGCAGCGCCGGGGTGGGCAGGGCCGCGGCGAGCGCGGTGTGCACCTCGGCGGTGGCCCGGCCCAGCGCCCGCGCCTCCGGGACGAAGTCGCGGCCCGCCGTGAGCGCGGTGAGGGCGAGCTGCCAGCCGTCCCGGGCGCCGTGCAGGAACGGCTGGAGCACGCCGAGGGTGAGCGGTTCGAGGCCGGGCGCCTCGAACCAGGCGACCGGCGCGGGGACGCGGTCGCACCCTTCGCGGGCCAGGGCGAGCGGCAGCTCCAGATCCGGGTTGGTGCCCGGGAAGACCCGGCGGAAGATCTTGAGGATGTACGCATCGCCGTAGACGAGCGAGGAGTTGGACTGTTCCGCGTCCAACACCCGGGGCGCCAGTCCGGCCGGGATCGCGGCGGTCCGCTCGAAGCGGAGGGAGCCGAGGGTGCCCGGGAGGCGGAATCGTTCCAGCAGGAGGTCCGCCAGGCGCGGATCGTGCAGCGCGTCGTAGACGGTCCGCCCGGCCAGCGGCCCGCGCTCCACCCTGCCGATCAGCGCCGCGGCGAGCGTGCCCGGCAGCGAGCCGCGTACGCCGATCAGGAGCTGGTAGCAGTCGTCCGCAGGGCGGGCCGACGGCGACGGCTGCTGGACCCGGACCAGCAGATGGAGCAGGCCGGGGCCCGCGGTGCCGTCCAGCGGCAGCATCTCGGTGGCGGAGACCAGGGCGAAGCCGGTGACCGGCCGGCCCTTGCCGGCGAACCACCGCTGCCGGGGAAGCCATTCATGGAGCAGGGGGGCGAGGGACGGCAGCAGGGCGCCGTCCACCGTACTGCTTGGAATCGCGCTGTTCCTCGTGTTCTTCGCCAGGGCGACGTGAGTGGATGCAGCCTCCGACATGGCATCGCGTCCTTTCCCCGGGCACACCACAGGATGCGAAGAGTGTCCCGGATTGCGGCAATGGCTGTCCGGCTGTGCGGGACGTGTCGGGAGAGGAAGGTCCGTACGGACTCGAACGGCGGAACCTGGAAGGCCCGAGGCGACGGAACCGTGAGGGCCCCAGGCCTTTCGTTTCGGTCAGAGTGCCCCGTGCGGGACGGCGGAAACCGTCCCGCACGGCTTGCCGCCGGGTCAGGCCGGCGGCGCGTCCTTGCGCAGCCGGAACCAGTAGAAGCCGTGCCCGGCCAGTGTCAGCAGGTAGGGCCACTGGCCGATGGCCGGGAAGCGTACCCCGCCGATCAGTTCCACCGGATGGCGTCCGCTGAACGATCGCAGGTCCAGTTCCGTCGGCTGGGCGAACCGCGAGAAGTTGTGCACGCACAGGACGAGGTCGTCCTTGTACTCACGGGTGAACGCCAGCACCGCCGGGTTGGAGGACGGCAGCTCGGTGTACTCGCCGAGCCCGAAGGCCGGATTCTGCTTGCGGATCTCGATCATGCGCCGGGTCCAGTGCAGCAGCGAGGACGGCGAGGCCATCGACGCCTCGACGTTGGTGACCTGGTAGCCGTAGACCGGGTCCATGATCGTGGGGAGGTAGAGCCGCCCCGGATCGCTGGAGGAGAAGCCGGCGTTGCGGTCGGGCGTCCACTGCATCGGGGTGCGGACCGCGTCCCGGTCGCCCAGCCAGATGTTGTCGCCCATCCCGATCTCGTCCCCGTAGTAGAGGATCGGGGAGCCGGGCAGCGACAGCAGCAGCGCGGTGAAAAGCTCGATCTGGTTGCGGTCGTTGTCCAGCAGCGGGGCCAGGCGGCGGCGGATGCCGATGTTGGCGCGCATCCGCGGGTCCTTGGCGTACTCCGCGTACATGTAGTCGCGCTCTTCGTCCGTGACCATTTCGAGGGTCAGCTCGTCGTGGTTGCGCAGGAAGATGCCCCACTGGCAGTTCTTCGGGATCGCCGGGGTCTTCGCCAGGATTTCCGAGACCGGGTAGCGGCTCTCGCGGCGCACCGCCATGAAGATGCGCGGCATGACGGGGAAGTGGAACGCCATGTGGCACTCGTCGCCGCCCGCCTCGAAGTCGCCGAAGTAGTCCACGACGTCCTCCGGCCACTGGTTGGCCTCGGCGAGGAGCACGGTGTCCGGGTAGTTGGCGTCGATCTCCTTGCGGACCCGTTTCAGGAAGTGGTGGGTCTCCGGGAGGTTCTCGCAGTTGGTGCCCTCGCGCTGGTAGAGGTAGGGCACCGCGTCGACCCGGAAGCCGTCGATGCCCAGGTCCAGCCAGAAGCGCAGGGCCGCGAGGATCTCCTCCTGCACCGCCGGGTTCTCGTAGTTGAGGTCCGGCTGGTGCGAGAAGAAGCGGTGCCAGTAGTACTGCTTGCGCACCGGGTCGAAGGTCCAGTTGGAGGTCTCGGTGTCGACGAAGATGATCCGGGCGTCCTGGAACTGCTTGTCGTCGTCCGCCCAGACGTAGTAGTCCCCGTACGGCCCGTCCGGGTCGGTGCGGGACTGCTGGAACCACTCGTGCTGGTCGCTCGTGTGGTTCATGACGAAGTCGATGATGACGCGCATGCCCCGCTGGTGCGAGGCGTCCACGAACTCCACGAAGTCGGCGAGGTCGCCGAACTCCGGCAGTACGGCGGTGTAGTCCGATACGTCGTAACCGCCGTCGCGGAGCGGCGACTCGAAGAACGGCGGCAGCCAGAGGCAGTCGACACCGAGCCACTGGAGGTAGTCCAGCTTGGCGGTGATGCCCTTGAGGTCGCCGATTCCGTCGCCGTTGGAGTCCTGGAAGGACCGGACGAGCACCTCGTAGAAGACGGCGCGCTTGAACCAGTCGGGATCACGGTCCTTGGCGGGAGTGTCCTCGAACGTGTCGTGGACAGGCTCATTGACGATCATGGTGTGGGTGACCCTCCGGTCGGCGGGGACGGTCGCAGGACGGCGATGTGCGCGGGCGTGATGCCCGGCTCTAGGCGCACATAGAAGGCCCTGCCCCAGTGATAGGTGTCGCCGGTGAGCTCGTCGCGCACCGGCAGGCGCTCGTGCCCTTGCAGGCCGAGCCGCTCCATGTCCAACGAGACCGTGGCCTCCTGGGTGTGGTGAGGGTCGAGGTTCACGACCACCAGAACGGTGTTCGAACCGGAACGCTTGCTGTAGACGATCAGCGACTCGTTGTCGGCGTGGTGGAAGTGGACCTCGCGCAGCTGCTGGAGCGCGGGGTTACGTCGTCGGATCCGGTTCAGCGAGGTGATGAGGGGCGTCAGCGTGCGGCCCTCGCGCTCCGCCGACTCCCAGTCCCTCGGGCGCAGTTCGTACTTCTCCGAGTGCAGGTACTCCTCGCTCCCCGGCTTGGCCGGGGTGTTCTCGCACAGCTCGAATCCCGCGTAGACGCCCCAGGACGGGGAGAGGGTGGCGGCGAGCACGGCCCGGGCCTCGAAGGCCGGGCGGCCGCCGTGCTGGAGGTAGCCGGGCAGGATGTCCGGGGTGTTCACGAAGAAGTTGGGCCGCATGTACGAGGCGGCGTCGCCCGACAGCTCCGTGACGTACTCGGTCAGCTCCTGCTTGGTGTTCCGCCAGGTGAAGTACGTGTACGACTGCTGGAACCCGACCGCGCCCAGGGTGTGCATCATGGCCGGGCGGGTGAACGCCTCCGCCAGGAAGATGACATCAGGGTCGGTGCCGTTGATCTCGGCGATGACCTTCTCCCAGAAGACCACCGGCTTGGTGTGCGGGTTGTCGACGCGGAAGATACGTACGCCGTGGTCCATCCAGAAGCGCAGGACGCGTACGGTCTCCGCCACCAGACCGCGCATGTCCTTGTCGAAGGCGATCGGGTAGATGTCCTGGTACTTCTTCGGCGGATTCTCGGCGTACGCGATCGAGCCGTCGGAGCGGTGGTGGAACCAGTCCGGGTGGTCCTTGACCCACGGGTGGTCCGGGGAGCACTGGAGCGCGAAGTCCAGCGCGATCTCCATCCGGAGGTTGCGGGCCACCTCCACGAAGTGGTCGAAGTCCTCCAGCGTGCCCAGCTCCGGGTGGATCGCGTCGTGCCCGCCGTCCGGGGAACCGATCGCCCACGGCACCCCCGGATCGTGCTCACCGGGCGTCAGCGTGTTGTTCGGGCCCTTGCGGTGGGTGGTCCCGATCGGGTGGATCGGGGGCAGGTACACGACATCGAACCCCATGGCGGCGACCGCGGGCAGCCGCTCGGCCGCCGTCCGGAACGTGCCGCTGACCAGCCGCGTCTCCGCCTCCGGCGAGGTGTCGGCCGGATCCACCGGCTCCCGCCGCGCACCTTCCGAGCGCGGGAACAGCTCGTACCACGACCCGTACAGCGCCCGCTCGCGCTCCACGCGCACCGCCAGCGGCTTGGACCGGGTGACCAGTTCACGCAGCGGGTGCCGAGCGAGGACGGCCTCGGCGGCCGGGGTGAGGGCGGCGGCCAGCCGGGCGGCCGGCGAGTGGGCCGTGTCGCGCAGCGCGTCCACCGCGGCGAGCACCGCCTCCCGCCCGTTCTTCTTCGGTACACCGGCGGCGGCCCGCTCCAGCAGGGCGGCGCCCTCCGCCAGCACCAGGTCGGTGTCGATGCCCGCCGGGATCTTGATCGCGGCGTGGTGGCGCCAGGTGGCGACCGGATCGCTCCACGCCTCCACCGTGTAGGTCCAGCGGCCCTCGGAGGTCGGGGTGATCTCCGCACCCCACCGGTCCGTGCCCGGGGCCAGCTCGCGCATCGGGGTCCACGGTCCCACCCGTCCGCTCGGATCGCGCAGGACGACATTGGCCGCCACCGCGTCATGGCCTTCACGGAAGACGGTGGCGGTGACCTGGAAGGTCTCACCGACGACGGCCTTCGCCGGACGTCTGCCGCAGTCGACGAGGGGACGGACGTCCAGGACGGGAATACGACCGATCATGGAATCACCTGGGGGCTGGAGGAGCTCGGCGTGCACGGGCGACGGCACGGACGCGGAGGACCGACCGCGCGTGCCGCGACGATGGGGATCTGTCCTTTGTAGCTGCTCAGCTGTCTGCTGACGGGCTGTGGGCATGGCCGCTCCTGTCCGCGTTCACTCGAATGGCACTCGAATGGGTGGGTCGCGGGGGTTTCGTGCATGTTTCGGATGCACCGGGAGGGTGTGCGGGCCGGGTGGTGCCGCGTGCGAGAAGTACCGGGTAAGCCTTCCCCACGTTCGTTCACGGGAAATCCGGCGTTGTGTTAACTACTCGGTCGTAGCCGGTCGGTCAGGTCCGGTCAGGTCCGGGTCGGGGTCCGGTGGCGCCCCGGCGTGCGCTCCCGAGGCGTACGGAGCCCGAAGCGCCCTCACAGGTTCCGGATACCCGCTCTGCGGCGCCACACGGCAGCCTTCCCTGTGACAGGAAGGTCCACAAGGCTGCGTACGGGAAGGAAATCGGCCAAACCCGCAGGTGAAGGGTGGGGTGGGTGAGGGCCGGTGATACGCGTGGTGCTCCCGTGGGGAGGCGCCCGGCGCCCGGCTTCAGACTCCGTGAGCCGTCCGCGCGCCGTGGCAGTCCGCCACGGACGGCCGCTACCGTCGAGGGTGACGGAAGGGACGCACACCGTGGTGCGTCCGCTCGGATGCGCAAGTCCCCTGTAAAGGTGGAGTACGTGAAGGCCATTCGTCGATTCACCGTGCGTCCTGTCCTCCCCGAACCCCTCCGACCCCTCCACGACCTCGCGCGCAACCTGCGCTGGTCGTGGCACACCGAGACCCGCGAGCTCTTCCGGTCCGCCGACCCCGAGGGGTGGCGGCCCGCGGACGCCGACCCCGTACGTCTGCTCGGCTCCCTGACCGCCGGGCGCCTGGCCGAACTGGGCCGGGACGAGGAGTACCTGGGCCGCCTGGCCGAGGCCTCCGCCGACCTGAAGGAGTATCTGGACGGCCCCCGCTGGTACCAGGAACAGCAGGCCGCGGGCGCGGAGCTCCCCTCTGCCGTCGCCTACTTCTCACCCGAGTTCGGCGTCACCGCCGCACTCCCGCAGTACAGCGGCGGCCTCGGCATCCTCGCCGGTGACCACCTCAAGGCCGCCAGCGACCTGGGCGTCCCGCTCATCGGTGTCGGCCTGCTCTACCGGCACGGCTACTTCCGCCAGAGCCTCTCCCGCGAGGGCTGGCAGCAGGAGCACTATCCGGTCCTCGACCCCAACGAACTCCCGCTCGACCTGGTCCGCGAGGCCGACGGCACCCCCGCCCGGGTGGTGCTCGCCCTGCCCGGCGGGCGTTCGCTGTACGCCTCGATCTGGCTGGCCCGGGTCGGCCGCGTCCCGCTCCTCCTGCTCGACTCCGACGTGGAGGAGAACGCACCGGGCGAGCGCGATGTCACCGACCGGCTGTACGGCGGCGGCAGCGACCACCGGCTCCTCCAGGAGATGCTGCTCGGCATCGGCGGGGTGCGCGCCGTGCGCACCTGGTGCCGGCTCACCCGGACCCCGGAGCCGGAGGTGTTCCACACCAACGAGGGCCACGCCGGCTTCCTCGGCCTGGAGCGCATCCGGGAACTGGCCGCCGACGGGCTCGGCTTCGACGCGGCCCTCGAAGTGGTCCGCGCCGGGACCGTCTTCACCACCCACACCCCCGTGCCCGCCGGGATAGACCGTTTCGACCGGCAGCTGATCGCCCGCCACTTCGGCGACGACGGTGAGCTGAGCGGCGTACCCGTGGAGAAGATCCTGCCGCTGGGCCGGGAGACCTACCCCGGTGGCGAGCCCGAGCTGTTCAACATGGCGGTGATGGGGCTTCGGCTCGCCCAGCGCGCCAACGGCGTCTCCACCCTCCACGGGGCCGTCAGCCGGGAGATGTTCTCCGGGCTCTGGCCGGGCTTCGACCCCTCCGACGTGCCGATCACCTCCGTCACCAACGGGGTGCACGCCCCGACCTGGGTCGCCCCCGAGGTCTTCCGCCTCGGTGCCGGACAGGTCGGCACCGGCCGCGCCCACCAGGTCCTGGCGGGCGGAACGGTGGACGGCGAGGCCTCCGAGCGGCAGCCCGGCACCCCGCGCCGCTGGGACGCGCTGGGCGGCATCGGCGACCAGGAGATCTGGGAGCTGCGCCGCGAGCTGCGCGGCCAGCTGGTGACCGAGGTCCGCCGCCGGCTGTACGCCTCCTGGCGGCGGCGCGGCGCGGGCACCGCCGAGCTCGGCTGGATCGACGACGTCCTCGACCCGGACGTCCTGACCATCGGCTTCGCCCGCCGGGTCCCCTCGTACAAGCGTCTTACGCTGATGCTGCGCGACCGCGACCGGCTGCGGGCGCTGCTCCTGCACCCCACGCACCCGATCCAGATCGTGGTCGCGGGCAAGGCCCACCCCGCCGACGACGGCGGAAAGCGGCTGGTCCAGGAGCTGGTGCGGTTCGCCGACGACCCGAGGGTCCGCCACCGCATCGTCTTCCTGCCGGACTACGGCATGGGCATGGCGCAGAAGCTCTACCCGGGCTGCGACGTCTGGCTCAACAACCCGCTGCGTCCGCTGGAGGCCTGCGGCACGAGCGGGATGAAGGCGGCGCTCAACGGCTGTCTCAACCTCTCCGTGCGCGACGGCTGGTGGGACGAGTGGTTCGAGCCGGACTTCGGCTGGGAGATCCCCACCGCCGACGGCTCGGCGGTCGACGAGGACCGCCGCGACGAGCTGGAGTCCAACGCGCTGTACGCCCTGATCGAGGACCGGGTCGCCCCGCGCTTCTACGACCGGGGCGCCACGGACCTGCCGGACCGGTGGATCGAGATGGTCCGCTCGACCCTCGTCAACCTGGGTCCGAAGGTGCTCGCGGGGCGGATGGTGCGCGAGTACGTGGAGCGGCTCTACGCGCCCGCCGCGCGCTCCCGGCGGGCGCTCGGCCCTGCGGTGGCGCGGGAGCTGGCTCAGTGGAAGGCGAGGGTCCGGGCGGCCTGGCCGGAAGTCTCCGTCGACCATGTGGAGTCGGTCACCGGCACCGTGGCGGGCGGCTCGGCGGAGCTGGGGGCGACCCTGTCGCTCCGGGTGCGGATCGCCCTCGGCGGCCTGGACCCGGACGACGTCGAGGTGCAGGTGGTGGCGGGCCGGGTGGACTCCGCCGACGCCATCGCGGACGCCCAGGTCTTCCCGCTGAAGCCGGCGGGCGGCCATGACCTGGAGGACCGCTGGCTGTACGAGGGCCCGCTCGCCCTGGACCGGACGGGACCGTACGGCTACACCGTGCGCGTTCTGCCCTCGCACGAACTGCTGTCGTCCGGCGCCGAGTTGGGCCTGGTCGCGGTGCCGAACGAGGCGACGGGGGAGGGTGCGGGCGTGCTGATGCGCTGAGCGGGCGCGCCGTACGGCAGGACACTCGCCAGGTGGCGAACGGCCCGGCAGGGGAGCAGAATCCCTGCCGGGCCGTTCGGTCATGTGGTGGTGCGGTGCCGCCGCTGGCTCAGAAGGTGAGCTTGAAGCTGTTGATCCGGCCGGTGTCGTACCGGGCGACGTCCTGGACCTTCAGCTTCCACTCCCCGTTGGCCACCTTGGACGAGGCGTTGACCGTGTAGGTCGCCGCCACGTTGTCCGCGGAGTCGGAGGAAGAGGAGTTCTTCAGCCGGAAGGTGCCGCCGTCCGGGGCCACCAGGTCGATGACCAGGTCACCGCGGTAGGTGTGGCTGATGTTCACGTCGACCTTGAGGGCGCTCGGGGCGTTGCCCGCGATGCCGGTGACGTTGACCGCGCTGGTGACGGCCGCGCCCGCGTCCGGGATGTTCACGACGGTGTTGTTCTGGAAGACCTTGCCACCCGGGTCGGGGTCGCCGCCGCCGGGGCGGGCACCCACGTTGACGCCGGCCCAGGCGTGGGCCACGGCCGCGTACTCCGGGCTGGTGGCGCCGTACAGCTCACTGGCGACCGCGAGCGTGCCGGTGCGGGCGGCGGCGTAGTTGGTCGTCGAGGTGAACTTGGTGGTGAGCGCCTTGAACCAGATCAGCGAGGCCTTGTCCCGGCCGATGCCGGTGACCGGCAGTCCGTCGGAGGTCGGGGAGTCGTAGCTGACGCCGTTGATCGTCTTGGTGCCGCTGCCCTCGGAGAGCAGGTAGTACCAGTGGTTGGCCGGGCCCGAGGAGTAGTGGACGTCGACGCCGCCGATGCCGGAGTACCAGTAGTCCTTGGAGTTGCCGTCCCTGCTGGGCTTGTCCATGTAGCGCAGCGGGGTGCCGTTGCCGCGGATGTCGATCTTCTCGCCGACCAGGTAGTCGCCCTGGTCCTGCGGGTTGTTCGCGTGGAACTCGACGGCGGCGGCGAAGATGTCGGACGTCGCCTCGTTGAGGCCGCCGGACTCACCGCTGTAGACCAGCTTGGCGGTGACCGAGGTCAGGCCGTGGGTCATCTCGTGGGCGGCCACGTCGATGGAGGTCAGCGGCTTGGCGTTGTTCGCCCCGTCGCCGTACGTCATGCAGAAACAGCTGTCCTGCCAGAACGCGTTGACGTAGTTGTTGCCGTAGTGGACCCGGGAGTACGCGCCGACGCCGTCCCCGCGGATGCCGTTGCGGCCGTGCACGTTCTTGTAGTAGTCCCAGGTGAGCGCGGCGCCGTAGTGGGCGTCGGCGCCGGCCGTCTCCAGGTTCTGCGGGGTGCCGTTGCCCCACACGTCCGTGGAGTTGGTGAAGAGCGTGCCGGTGCCGGAGGTGCCCCGGTTCAGGTTGTACGTCTTGTGGCTGCCGCGCGCGGTGTCGGTCAGCGTGTACGAGGGTGCGGTGCCCAGCGTCACCTGGCCGCTGTACTGGGTGTTGCCGGTCCCGTTGTGGACGGCCTGCCACTCGTACAGCTTCTCGCCGGAGGCGGCGTCGGTGATCACGTGCAGCTCGTTGGGGGTGCCGTCGTGCTGGAGTCCGCCGACCACGGTCTCGTAGGCCAGCTGCGGGGAGCCGCCGCCCAGCCAGACGACCTTGCGCGGCGCCTTCTCCGCCTTCGTGGCCTTCGAGCCCTCCGCCTTCGCCGCACCGAGCGCCTGCTTCTCGGCGGCGGCCGGGGCCACGTCGGCGGTGAGGCCGACGGCCTTCAGCTGCGCAGTGGTCGCCCTCGACGCCTTGGTGACGCTCAGGGTCCTGCCGGCCGTGTTCTCCTGGACCACCAGGTCGCCGCCGAGGACGGGGAGTCCGTCGAGGGTGCGCTCGTAGCGGGTGTGCGTGGTGCCGTCCTGGTCCTGGACGACATCGCGGACGACGAGCTTCTCCGTGGCGCCGAGCCCGAGCTCCTTGGCGGTCGCCGCCTTGGTGGCGTCGGCCTCGCTGAGGAGTGCGGCGCGCTGGGCGGGGGAGAGCTTGGCGGGGAGCGAACCCGGGTCGGCCTTCGTGCCGACGGTGATCCCGCCGGCCGGGGTGGCCGAGGTCGGGGTGGCGGTGGCGGAGCCGGACTGCAGTCCGACGGCGATCATGGCTGCTGCGGCTATCAGAGCGCCGGTCGCGGTGGCGCGACGGCTGGGCGTGGATCTCACGCGGACTCCTTCTGCGAGGGGGGTTACCTGGCGGCGCTGGACGAGCCGTCCGGGACGGTGCAGGCGGTGCGCAGAACGGGGTGAAGAGTCTCAGCAGATCCGTACGCCTGTCAGGAGCGCGTCAATAAGTTGGCCGGAATTCGTTCGTTGCCAGAAAGGTCATGTTCGTTAAGCGGACGTTTCGCCGATCATCACCGGAATGTTGCCGGGCTGTGTGAAGGCCCGTATTCACAGGGTGGGCACAGGTTCGGCGCCTGGAGGGCGCCCGCGAACGGCACGCCCGGAAGCGGTTGCGGCCCACCTGGTGAGACAGGGGCGGGTTCTGGCCAGATCTCGCCAGCGGAACGGGGCGGTCCGTGGGGGCGGTCCGTCAGGGTGCGGGGCCGGCGGATCGGTGCGCTCGGGCTGACGCCGCGTCCGTCGGACCGGTGCGCTCAGGCCGGGGTGGCGCCCGTCGGATACACCGCGTCCAGGAGTCCCCGTACAAACCGGTCCAGGTCGTCCAGCCCTGCCGCCGCCGGGGTGCCCGGGCCGCCTCCCAGCAGGTGCGGGACCGCCGCGTGCAGCACGAGTGTGACGGTGGCCGCCCGTTGCGGGGTGACGGGCAGTCCGGCGGATCGCTGGGCCGCCTCGAACCCCGCGAAGTCGCCGCTCGCCATCGGGTCCAGGAGGGCGGAGAGCCAAGGACGCCGGGCCGCCTCCGCCTGGAGCTCCGGGTGGGCGAGGAGCCGCGGGCGGCCGGGCCCGGCGACGTCCTCCAGGAGGGTGCGGAACATCCCGGATCCTGCACCGCTTCATGTCCACGGAACGGACCCGGCCGCGGAACGGGGCGGTGCGGCTGCTGCCAGGGTGAGGGAGGGAAGGGGGTGCGGCCAGGAGTCCTGGAACGTGCATTTCCTGTGTGAGCCCTGTGTGCTGCTTCACACGATTCGACCGCCTGTCGGGTACAACCCTGCACCACCGGCGACAGTCACACCCATTGGCCTCACCCGTGTCTCCCCCCACGTCGAAACCGGACGGCCCTCCCAGCCTTCGTGCCGCTGCAGCGGCACCCAGACTCCCCAGAGGACCTCATCGCATGAAGATCCGCCGCGCTCTGGCCGTCGCAGCAGCGACCGCCGTACTCGCCCCGGTCACCCTCCTGTCGTCCCCCGCCGCCTTCGCGACCCCGAGCCCCACCCCGGAGGCGACCGAGACCGCCACCGCGTCGGAGGAGCCCGAGACGCCGTCCGCGGACGAGGAGACCGGCACCGTTCCCGCCCCGGAGGGGGAGAACCCCCCTGCTGAGGAGGGCGAGGAGAAGCCCCCGGCCGAGGAGGAGAAGGAGCAGGAGGAGCCCGCGGGCGAGGAGAAGGAGCAGGAGGAGAAGCCCGAGGACAAGTCCGCGTCCCCCTCCCCCTCCGCCACCCCGCCCTCCCCGTCGCCGTCCGTCACCTCGCCCAGTGACATCTGCCAGGACACGGAGGACCAGCAGACCGACGAGAACCTGCGCACCTCGCTCTCCGGTCTTCCCTCCGAGGTCGTCGCGGGCAGCGGGTTCCACGGCTTCGAGCTGAACGTGGAGAACAAGGGCGGCAAGGCCTACAAGCGCGTCGACCTCGGTCTCATCGCCGCGCAGGTCGACGACGACAGCTGGCTGCCGAACACCGATCACCTCACGCTCCAGTTCAAGAACCCGGAGACGGGCGTCTGGACGGACATCTCCCTCGACCAGGACGACGAGGTCATCGGCTACATCGGCTACACCGACATCCGGGCAAAGGAGTCCTTCTCGATCGACCTGCGCCTGAGCGTCGACAAGAAGGCGCCCGAGGGCTTCGCCTTCGCCTTCATCATCGGCCTCTACGCCGACGAAGATGGCAACTGCGTCTACCCCGAGGGCGAGCAGTTCTACGAGTTCGACGTCCTCGCCGCCGGCGCCGACGCGGGCGAGCCCAACGAGGCCGAGCCCCAGACGGGCGGCAAGAAGCCGGTCCCCGTCAAGCCCGTCGGCAACACCGAGATCAAGCCCGAGGGCACCCTCGCCCAGACCGGGTCCGACTCCAACCTGCCGGTCATCGCGACCATCGGCGGAGTGGCGATCCTCGCCGGTGCCGGTGTCGTCTTCGCGCTGGGCCGCCGTCGCAAGGGCGACGCGACCGCCTGACGCCCGTAGCGGCGAGGGGGGTGCCGCTGCCCGGCCGGGCAGCGCCCCCGGCTGAAAGGCGGCCGCCTGCTCACCGACGTCTTCACGGGCGACACGGTGAAGTCGGCGGCCGGGGGTCTCG
>NZ_JBEXSI010000102.1:0-13662 GCF_040613515.1 Streptomyces sp. NPDC006261 | reverse complement strand
GGCCTCCTGGCCCTTGCCGCCGGCGTCCCTGAAGGTCACCTTCAAAGAACGGGTCTTGATTCCCGGCAGGTCGTCCGCGGTCAGCCGGTCAAGACTGAAGACCGCTAGGTAGCGCCGGAACGCGTCGGCGGAACCGGACTCGGGCAGGGGGGTGAGGGGGCTGTCGAGTCGGGTGTCGCCTTCGGCGATACGCACAGCGGTCGGGATCTCGGCGCCACTGCGTGCCCTGGCGACCAAGTGCAGTTCGCCGTCCACGACGGTGCAGGACTCGACCTCAGCAGGCGGCTGCTCCACCGTGATGCCCACGCCGTCCTTGGTGAAGCCGACCACGAGACGTGAGCCGTCCGCCAGATGACGGACCTGGTTGTGCCCGGCCGTACCCGCATCGCGCTGGCGCACCGGCGCCCCGTAGATCCCGCCCGGCCCCGGTATCCCGACGTAGAGAATCCACTGGCCGGCTCCCCGTCCGGCGAGCTCGCGCAGCCGACGCGCGGAGACGACGACTTCGAAACCCGTCTGGTCGTAGCAGTGCAGCGCCTGCCCGGAAGCGACGGTGGCCTGCTCGTTCCTGGTGCGGCGCAGGCGCAGCTTGATGCGACGGCCGGTCTCTGCGTGCTTCAGCACCGCGAACCGGCCGACCCGGCCCGACGGACGCGGCAGGTTCGCGACGAACGCGTACCCTCCCCACACCAGATCGTCACCACGCCACTCGACCGAGGTGAGCTGCGCCGTCACCGGCAGGTCACGACGCTTGAGCGCGGTGATCCGTTCCGGCAGCACCAGGCTCTGCAGCCCCGGCAGCACCAGCCGGGGGCGACGGATGCCTGCCACGAGGAAGCCGCCGGGGTCCCTGCGCTGGCCCCGGACCACCTCGGCAAGATCCTCGGCACGCCCCTCGGCCGCGAGGTACCACATGACACGCTCGGCCGGCCGGAGGCCGGTGAGCACCTTCTCGCCGTGGGTGTCGAGCAGTTCCCGCACCGCGGTGCGCAACTCCTCGCGCTCGGCCTGCGAGCTCTCGGGAAAGAACCGCAAGATCCTCCGCACTCCTGCCGGTGCGAGATCGGCGAGAGACTGTGCCATGAGTGGTGCCCTTCTTCAATGTGCTGGTCAACTCCGAGCCACCGCACGTTAACCGGATTACCCGTGTACCGAACACGTCGGGTGATACCAGTACGGGCACGTGCAGCTCGAATCCGTCGAGCTTGTCCGGGAAATAGTGAGTTCGAGGCGTTGAGGCACCCCAAGGCCGCCTCAACCGACCTCCGGTGCGGTGTCCGAACGCAGCGATGACGTGCAGTCGCCCTCTCCGCTTCCGCCCGCCCCGCCATCGTCACCGTCGGGGTGCGGACGCACCTCCACGCATGCCTGCCTCGCAGGCCTGCGGCGTCTCCGCGCCGAGGGCAGGCGCCGGGTCAGGCCGGGCTGCCGCAGAGCGGGCAGCGGCGTCCTCGCCGGGAGCGTTCCGGAGACGGGTGCGGAGGGTGGCCGCGAAGTCCTCCGCGCGGCTCAGCTGGATGCGCAGGTCCTCGATCTTCCGGGCGGCGGCCTGCTCGTAGACCTCCACGCGCTCCAGGAGCGCTTCGCGTCCGACGGCGTCGGACGACGGGGCGGTGTCGAGGCGGTCGGTGATGTCGAGCAGGTCCCGCATCTCGTCCAGGGTGAAGCCGAGCGGCTTCATCCGGCGGATGACCATGAGCCGGGCGACGTCGGCCTCGGTGTAGAGGCGGAACCCGCCCTGGGAGCGGGCGGAGGGGATGACCAGGCCGGTCTCCTCGTAGTGCCGGATGGTGCGCAAGGACAGTTCCGTCCGCGCGGCGACCTCGCCGATCTGCATGTGCTTGTCGTCCACGCCCGTGTCCCCGACCCTTCCCGTTGTGGCGGGCAGCATCCCCTGCGAACCCCACCGACCTCTACTCTAACGTTAGGGTAGAGTCGATGACGGCAAGGGCGGCCCGGCCGCCCCGCCACTGCCGTTCCGGGGCCGATGGCGCCCCCGGCGAAGATCCGATTCTTGCAGGAGAGAGCGTGCGCGAGCCCATGACGCCGATCGCCGCCGCCTGCCCGCCGTGACCCTTCGCCCGCGGACGTAACCCACCGGCCAGGCACCGCCCAGGCCCCGGCGCGCGTCCTCCACGACTTCGCGGCCCCTCTCGGGCCGCCCGCGGGATGCCGGCCGGTCTCCCGCGCATCCTCCCGCACGCCCAGCCTTCCCGCGGTGTGCCCGAGCACGACAGGTACGCATCTCCTTGTCTTCTGCTGCTGTCACTCCCGCCGCGCGGCTGCGCGGCCTGCGCCCCGACTGGCTGAACGACCCGAAGGTCTGGCGCACCGAGATCCTGGCCGGCCTGGTCGTCGCGCTGGCCCTGATCCCCGAGGCGATCTCGTTCTCGATCATCGCCGGCGTCGACCCGGCGGTCGGCCTGTTCGCCTCGTTCACCATGGCCGTGGTCATCTCCATCGTCGGCGGCCGACGGGCGATGATCTCCGCCGCCACCGGCGCCGTCGCCCTCGTCATCGCCCCCCTGAACCGCGAGCACGGCCTGGGCTACCTGATCGCCGCCGTCATCCTCGCCGGAATCATCCAGATCGTCCTGGGCGCGCTCGGGGTGGCGAAGCTGATGCGGTTCGTGCCCCGCTCGGTGATGGTCGGCTTCGTCAACGCCCTGGCGATCCTGATCTTCATGGCGCAGGTGCCCGAGATGCGCGATGTCCCCTGGGCGGTGTATCCGCTGATCATCGGCGGACTCGCGTTGATGGTGTTCTTCCCGAAGGTCACGAAGGTGATCCCCGCCCCGCTCGTCTCGATCGTCATCCTGACCGTCATCACGGTCGCGGCCGGCATCGCGGTGCCGACCGTCGGCGACAAGGGTGAGCTGCCGTCCTCCCTGCCGGTGCCGGGCCTGCCGGATGTGCCCTTCACCCTGGACACCCTGACGACGATCGCCCCGTACGCGTTCGCGATGGCCCTGGTCGGGCTCATGGAGTCGCTGATGACGGCCAAGCTGGTCGACGAGATCACCGACACCCACTCCTCCAAGACCCGCGAGTCCATCGGCCAGGGCATCGCCAACATCGTCACGGGCTTCTTCGGCGGCATGGGCGGCTGCGCCATGATCGGCCAGACCATGATCAACGTGAAGGTCTCCGGCGCCCGCACCCGCCTGTCCACGTTCCTGGCGGGCTCGTTCCTGATGGTGCTGTGCATCGTCTTCGGCCCGGTCGTCTCCGACATCCCCATGGCAGCCCTGGTCGCCGTCATGGTCATGGTGGCCTTCGCGACCTTCGACTGGCACTCCATCGCCCCCAAGACGCTGAAGCGGATGCCCGCCGGCGAGATCACGGTCATGGCCATCACCGTGATCGTGGTGGTCGCCACCGACAACCTCGCCATCGGCGTCGTCGTCGGCTCCGTCACCGCCATGGTCATCTTCGCCAAGCGCGTCGCCCACCTCGCCCGCGTGCACAGCGTCCTCGACCCCGACGGCACCACCGTCGTCTACCGGGTCACCGGCGAGCTGTTCTTCGCCTCCTCCAACGACCTCGTCGGCCAGTTCGACTACGCCGGCGACCCGGACAAGATCGTCATCGACCTGTCCGAGGCCCACATCTGGGACGCCTCCTCCGTAGCGGCCCTGGACGCGATCGAGACCAAGTACAAGCAGCGCGGCAAGACCGTGGAAATCACCGGGCTGAACGACCTGAGCGCCGGCCTTCACGGCAAGCTCACTGGCGAACTCTCCGGCAGCCACTGACCCCCGTACCGGGAACGACAGGCGGGCCCCGGCTGTAGCCGGGGCCCGCCTGTCGTTCCCACATGCCCGGTCGAGCCGCCTTCGACCCGTTCCGCGCTCTCGCCCCCCACACCACTGGCTACGCATGGACGAGACCGGAGGACTCCGCAGAGTGACGGCAGGCGTCTTTTCGTCGGCTTGCTCGTGTCCGCGTCCGGCGCGGGCCAGGGGGAAGACGGTGTGGCGCTGCGGTGGCCTCGTGCTGATGTCTGCTGATGCCGGCCAGCGGCGGTCGGGCGGGAACCCCTGTGTCTCGCATACCCGGTCCACGCTCGTATGCGTCGTCAGTCACCGGCCGGTCCGGTGCCCTGAGCGCGACAGGTAGATCGAGCACGGGATCTCATTGATGGATGAACCGCTTCCGCTTCCCCGATGCACTGCTGTGACCGTGCACGGGTGCGGCGGAGGCCGAGGCGGGCGAGGATCGTAGTGCGGGCAGCCGCCCGGCCGCGTCGACCCCGGCTCTCCCCCTGCCGGAGCTGCGGTCCGGTCCGCTTCCGGTCATCCAGCCCACGGGGGGTGGAGGAGGTCAGCATGCCGAGGCCCTTGTGGACCGGTGCCATTTCCTTTGGCCTGGTCACGATCCCGGTCAAGGTCGTCTCCGCGACCCAGGACCACTCGATCCACTTCCGTCAGGTCCACCTGGAAGACATGGGCCGGGTGCGCACGAAGAAGGTCTGCGAGCTGGACGGCGAGGCGCTGTCGCAGGACGAGATCGGCAAGGGCTACGAGCTGTCGAAGGAACAGACCGTCCCGATCACGGACGAGGAGCTCGACCAGATGCCGCTGCCCACGACGAAGGCGATCGAGATCGTGGCGTTCGTCGACGCGGACAGCGTTGACCCGATCCGCATCAGCGACTCCTACTATCTGGCGACCGACGGCCAGGTCGCCGCGAAGCCCTACACCCTGCTGCGCCGGGCGCTGGAGCGCTCGGACAAAGTCGCCGTGGCCAAGTTCGCCTGGCACAACCGGGAGCGCCTCGGCCTGCTGCGGGTGCGTGAGGGTGCGATCGTGCTGCACTCGATGCGCTGGCCGGACGAGATCCGCAGCCCGGAGTCCCTGGCCCCCCGCAAGGTGGAGCTTGAGGAGGGCGAGATCGAGCGAGCGGTGCAGCTGACCGACACCATGGCCCTGGACAGCATCACCGGGTTCCGTGACGCCTACCGGGACGCCCTGGAGGAGCTGCTCACGGCGAAGTCTGAGGGCAAGGAGCTCCCGGAGCCGGCCGAGGGCGGGGAGCGGGAGCAGGGACAGGTCCTGGATCTGATGGCCGCGCTGAACGCGTCGGTGGCGGCGGCGAAGGAGAGCCGCGGCGAAGACGGGGGAGGGGAGGCAACGGTCCACGACATGCGACCTTCGAAGAAGGCCACCGCGAAGAAGACGGCCCCAGCCAAGAAGGCCACTGCCCGGAAGGGCGGCGCGAAGAAGACGGCCACCGCGAAGAAGACGCCGGCCGGGAGCAAGCGCACGGCGAGGAAACGGAGCGCCTCCTGACCGGGGACACCTCTCGTGGCCTCTCTCCCCCGCATCGCTCCGATGCTCGCGACGCCCGGCAAGCTGCCCCCGGCGTCAGCAGATGCCTCGTACGCGTACGAGGTGAAACAGGACGGGCAGCGGTGCATCGTCTACCTTCCCGGCGACGGGACGGTGGTACTGCGCTCCCGATCGGGTGCCGACATCACCCCCGCCTACCCCGAGCTCACCCGTCTGGGGACAGCGCTGGGCTCCCGGCCCGCTGTGCTGGACGGGGAGATCGTCGCCCTGGACGGTGAGGGGCGCAGCGATTTCGAGCGGCTGCAGTCCCGGATGGGGCTGGTCGGCTCCCCGGCCAGGGCGGCCCGCATGGCCGCGAAGCTCCCCGCCCACCTGATGCTGTTCGACGCCCTCTTCCTCGACACCGGCAGCCTGACCCGCACCCCCTACTCCGAGCGCCGCACGGCCCTGGAGACCCTGGCCCTCGCGGGGGCCTCGTGGTCGACCCCGGCGGCTGTCGTCGGCCACGGACCGCAAGCACTGGAGATGACCCGGGCCGCCGGCTTCGAAGGCCTCGTCGCCAAGCGCCTCACCTCGCTCTACGAGCCGGGTGTCAGGTCCCGGGCGTGGGTCAAGATCCGGCACGTGCGGACCGAGGACATCGTGATCGGTGGCTGGGTGCCAGGCCGCGGGCGGCTCGCCGCCCTTCCCGGCGCCCTCCTCATGGGCCAACCGCACCCCGGCGGGGAACTCCACTACGTCGGCAGCGTCGGCACCGGATGGAGCGATGCCGAGCGCACCACCCTCTCGGCTCTTCTCCAGACCGCGCCGTCCGAGACGTGCCCGTTCACCGAGCGGCCTGCGGTGACCGGTGCCCGGTGGGTGGAGCCCCGCCTGGTCGGAGAAGTCCGGTACACGACCCGAACCAGGGCCGGACGCCTGCGCCACCCCTCCTGGCACCGCCTGCGCCCCGACCTCACCCCCGACGACCTCGACTGAAAAGAGTGAGAGTCACTCGGGGAGAGGGCCACGGCGCAAGCGGCCGAAGGCCACGCGTGCTGCACGCCGCGCGTGCTGCAGGCCGGCCCGTCCGTAATTGAGGATGCCTGCCGGTGCACCCGGCGCTGCTCGGCGGGCCGGGGCGGCGTTGCCTGCTCAGGAGGCGTATCGGGTGACGTCGGTGATCCGGCAGGTCACCTTGGTGGTGATCTGGTCCAGTCCCTGCGCCTTCGTGTCCACCTTCTGTTCCGGCGCGACGTTGTCCGCCACTGCGGAGGCCTCGCCGAGGCGGGTGCCGGACGCGTCGACGAACTCGACCTGCACCATGTAGTCGCTGGCTTTGCTGGACCGGTTCGTGATCAGCAGGTCCGCATGGGCCCAGTTGGTGGACGGGTCCACTTCGCACGCCGTGACCTTGACATCCCCTCGGGGCCCGCTCTCCTCTTGCGGCTCCTCCGAGGACGGGGTCTCCCGCGTCGAGGACGGCGTGGCCGGGCCTGTGGGGCTTCGGTCCGGCTCGTCGTCGTTCCCTCCGGAAGAGGCCATGATGGCGACGATCAGGACGATCACCAGGACGAGAGCGCCCAGACACGAGCAGCCCAGGATCTTTCCCCTGCCGCTCTTACGGGGAGGGGGCGGCTGTTTTGGCCGGGGGGCGTGCCCCAGCCGGGCTGAGAGGCTGGTCCTCCCTGACCGGGGGGTGGCTCCCAGCCGGGCGGCTGCTGTTGGTTCGACATGCCTGGATTGTCCGCTTCGGTGGGTGCGGTCGCATCCGGACCGGCGCGGGGCGGTGGATTCGGCCGCTGGTCTTCCGGTCGTTGGCAGGCGGGGGCGCGGCAGGCATCCGAGCAGTGCTGCCGCCGGGCCGAGCCGGTCCCGGGGGCCGGGCACCGCGCACCGGGCGCCGCACCCCACGCACCGCGCACCGCGCACCGCGAGCATCCCGCCCCTCCAGTGTCCGCCGGTTCGCGGGCGGGGCGCTGCCGGACCACGTGCTCCGGCAGCGCGCTGCGCGACAGGACCAGCTGCCACGGCACGGACCGCCACCGGAGCCGCCGCAGGCCGCCAGGCGGGACGCCGGACCGGCGAGGAGTGATCACCGGCCGACGGTACGAGCGGCCACCGAGAAGCCCGGGGCCCACGGCCCGAGGCCCGGGGATCGCCCGCACAGCGGCACCGGTCGGAAGGAGCGGGGGTTCGTCGAGGACCAGGACCCGGAAGTCACGGAGCCGCTCGTGGCGCGGGCGGCAGCGTCACGCTGTGCGCCACACCGGACGTCAGCGGGTCCGGTCCGGCCATGACATCGAGCAGGAGCGTGAGGTCGCGGGCCGTGCGCGCCATCGGACCGACGACGGCGAGGTCGGGGTCGGCAGGCAGCGCGGGAGCGGTCGGCGGGACCATGCCCCGGCTCGCAGCAAGTCCGAGCGTCGGCTTGTGCGCGTGGATGCCGCAGAGATGGGCGGGGGTGCGTGGCGAACCGGCGAGGTCGGAACCGATGGACAGCGCACCGAACCCGGAAGCCAGGGCGGCCGCCGATCCGCCGGAGGATCCACCCGCCGTACGGACGCAATCCGTATGGACCACCCGTCGAGGCCATAAAACGCCGCTCGGCACACCGGGGCTGGCGTCCCCGAAGCCCGAGCCACGGGGCTCGGGCGCCGAGGCCCGGGACGCGCGCTTCGGTGGCGGTCGGCTCACGCTTTCGGGTGTACGTCGACGAGGCCGGGCCCGGTGCTCGGGTCCCGGGACTCGGGCGTCGGGACACGAGACCCGGGATCCGAGCGCCTTCTTTGACCGGGGCGGAAATGAAGGGGGGTTGGGGAAAACCTCCCCACCCTCCCAACCCGTAACGGCGAGGAAGTATGACTAATCGTGACAGCGTGCGGCGCAGCGTCACGACTGCTTACGGTTCGAGAACCAAACGACCCCGACGCGGTGTTGAACGCACCAGGCCGGGGTCTCACCGCAAGATCGATTCCCAGAAAGCCGATTCCGTGGCTATCCAGCACCCTAGCCCTGCCCTGCCCTGCCCTGCACGCGCCCGCGTCCTCACCCGCGTACCCGATGGCCAAGCCCGGCTACGGCAAACGCTCCGTGCCGAGCCAACCTCCGCGGACGCGCGAGGACTTCGCTTTCCTGCCGACGCGCGAGCGGTACGTCGCCGGGTTCATCGACCACCTCCCCGAGGCCGCCGCGATGAGCGTGAAGACCCTCGCCCAGCAGCTTCCGCTCGACGGCCAGCAGGCCATCGGCTCCGCCTTGAAGGCCCTGTCGGTCGCCGGACATCTGCGGCGCGTGCGGTGCGAGCTGGGACGGGAGGGCCAGGTCCGCTGGGTCTCCCCCGCCTATCTCGCCCTCGCCCACCTCGGGCAGGTCGACCGTCGCGTCGGCCTCTCCGCCGAGGACTGCGACGCGCTCGAAGAGCTCGCCGCCGCCTGGCTGGAACGGGGCGTCACCGGCGAGTACGTCGTCCACGCCCTCACCGCCGGGCTCCCCCGGTCCGTCGATTCGCCCGCCGGCCTCGTACGCCGCCGCCTTAGAAGGAAGATCCCGCCCCACCAGCCCACCGCCGGAGCCGCGCAACCGCCTGCACCCGGCGCACCCGCCACCCCCGTCCTGGTCGAATGCTCCGAGTGCGGCGCCCCAGGACGGCCCGAGGCACTCCCCGACGGGCTCTGCCGCCCCTGCCGCCCCGGCGCCGAGGGCCCCGAGGGGCGCACCCGGGACGACGGGCTCCCCGTACAGCGCGACATCGGCGCCTACGTCAGCTCGATCCGCTACCGGCTCAAGCTCCCCTGAACAGCCGCGAGGGGCGGCAGCACGGTCGCCACAGCCGTCACGCCGACGGCCCCGGCGGTGGACGTACCCCTTCCTGAGCGGCCCACCGCACAGTCGGGCCTCTTCGCCGCCGGCGTCCAGCAGCGGTACGGGATCGGCGTGTCCGCCCACGGCGCGGTGTCCGGCCGACAGAGCCCCGCCGCGGACCGGATCCGCGCCGAGGAAACGGCGCGGCAGCCACCTGCCGATGCCGTTCCAGGCGCGGAGATGAGCGGTGAGCAGACATCCATGCAGGCTCACGGCGCGCCTCCCCGGGCCGGCAACGCGAAGGGGCGGCGGGCCGTCGGCCCGCCGCCCCTCACCGCACAGGTGTTACCGCACGACCGTGATCCGGTCCGTCGCCGGCGGGTCCAGCGGGGACGCGGCCGTGGAGTGGGCCGCCAGGTAGGCGTTGAACAGGTCCAGGTCCGAGGCGCCGACCAGCTTGTTCGTGCCCTGGCCGAGGGCCGGGAAGCCGTCGCCGCCCCCCGCGAGGAACTCGTTCATCGCGACGCGGTAAGTGCGGGCCGGGTCGATCGCCGCGCCGTTCAGCTTGACGGAGTCGGTGACCACGCGGGCCGCGCCGGTCTTCGTCAGGTCCAGGGTGTAGGTGAGGCCCCTGGAGACCTGGAGGATCTTCGGGCTCGCCTCGTTGGCGCCGCTGACCTGCTGCTGGAGCGCGGCGACCAGCTGGGCGCCGGTCAGGTCGACGACGTTCATCATGTTGGTGAACGGCTGCACGGTGAACGCCTCGCCGTACGTGACGACCCCGTCGCCCTCACTGCCGGACGCCTTGTGGACGAGGTCCGCGCGGATGCCGCCCGGGTTCATGAACGCGACTTCCGCGCCGCCCTTGTCGGCCGGGGCGAGGCCTTCGAGCTGCGCGTCGGCGATGACGTTGCCGAGCGGCTTCTCGGGGGCCGTGGATCCCCGGCCGGTGATGTCTGCGCTGATCCAGCCCTGCGGCCGGTTGGCGATCGGGGCCGCCAGCTTGTTCCAGCGGTCGATCAGGCGGGTCATGTCGGTGGCCTTGGGCTGGTCCCGGGTCACCACGTGGTTCGCCGACTTCACCGACGTACGGACGATGTCCTTCGTACGGAGGTCGTAGGTGAGCGTGGTGTCCGTGTAGAGCTTGCCGAACGACGCGGCAGAAGTGACCATGCGCGGCTTGCCCGCCGGGTCCGGGACCGTGCACACGTACGCCTGGTGGGTGTGGCCCGTGACCAGGGCGTCCACCCTCGGCGTGATGCCCTTGGCGATGTCGACGATCGGGCCGGAGATGCCGTCGCCCGCGCCGGGGCTGTCGCAGTCGTAGTTGTACGAGGTGGAGGCCGGGGCCCCGCCCTCGTGGATCAGGGCCACGATGGACTTGACGCCCTTGCGGTCCAGCTCCTTGGCGTACTTGTTGATCGTCTCGACCTCGTCGTGGAACTTGAGGCCCTTGACCCCGTTCGCGGTGACGATGTCCGGCGTGCCCTCCAGGGTCACGCCGATGAAGCCGATCTTGACGCCGTTCTTCTTCCAGATCGTGTACGGCTTGAGCAGCGGCTTGCCGGTCTTCTCCTTGGTGACGTTGGCCGCCAGGTAGGGGAAGTCCGCGCCCTTGAACTTCCTGCCCTTCTCGTAGCAGCCCTCGACCGGGTGACAGCCACCGTTCTGGAGGCGGGCCAGCTCGGTCGCACCCTCGTCGAACTCGTGGTTGCCGACCGCCGAGACGTCCAGGTTCAGCTTGTTGAGCGCCTCGATCGTCGGCTCGTCGTGGAAGAGGCCCGACAGCAGCGGGCTCGCGCCGACCATGTCGCCGCCGGCCGCCGTGACGGAGTAAGGGTTGCCCTTGCGCGCGGTGCGCAGCGAGGTGGCCAGGTATTCGACGCCACCGGCGGGGATCGCCTCGACCGTGCCGTCGGGGTGGGTCTTGCTGACGTTGCCCGCGGAGCCGGCCGGGGGCTCCAGGTTGCCGTGCAGGTCGTTGAAGGACAGCAACTGCACGTCTACGGTACGGGGCTTGTGGCCGTGCCCCTGGCCAGGACCGTGCCCGTGCCCCTTGTCATGAGCCCCGGCCGGCATCGCGGCGACGAGCGCGCCCACGGTGGCCAGACCGGCCGCGGCGGCGAGCACCCGCCGGGACGCACGGTTCTTCTGCGGAGTCGCTGACATCGGTCCCCTTGTGTGTCAGTCAGTGGTGTCACTTCTGGAATCCTGCGTGCCGCAGCCTAGAGTCAACGCGCGTAGCGCAACAGGTGTTCGGGGTTACGGACTGGTTGCCATCCGGCCAAATGGCTCGTCAGAGTCGCTTCACATGCACCTCTATCGTCCGTATGGCTCACATATGCGGACAGAAACGTCACGGCACGCATGGCATCCGGAAGTCTGTGTGCCCTGGAGAACGAGCTCGCGGCCACGCCGCAGGTGCCGGGCCAGCAGCAAGCACCGCCGGCGGAACTCCCCGCCGGACTCCTCGACATGGCCGACGACCTCAAGACGATCGTCCGCGGGGCGCACGTCCGGGCCCAGCTCAAGGTCAACACCGAGATGCTCCGGATGTACTGGGAGATCGGGAAGGTCATCCTGGAGCGCCAGCGCGGGGAGAAGCGGGGCACGAAGGTCATCGAGCGCATCGCGACCGAGCTGCGGACGAGGTTCCCGCAGCAGCGGGAGATCCAGCCGATCCAACCTCCACTACATGCAGCAGATGGTCCGGACCTGGCCGGACTCAATCGCGCAACAGACTGTTGCGCAGCTGCATCTCGCGGAAGGGGCCGCCGCGAACAACTTCGACGTCAGCCTGCCCGGTAAGTCCGACGCCGTGCGGCAGATCCTCAAGGACCCTCACCGCCTCGACTTCACCGAGCTGTCGGCCCGGCCCGCCGAGCGCGACCTGGGGACGCGCTCGGCGACAACCTCGTACGGTTCCTGACCGGGCTGGGCGTCGGCTTCGCTTCGTCGGACGCCAGTATCCGATCGTGGTCGGCGACTGACCACCGGGCCGCGCCCGCGCACCCCCCGGCCCCGCCGGCCCGCACCGTACGCCCCGTACGTCTCCCTCGCGCACCCCCGGCCCCGCCGGCCCGCACCTCCGGCCCTCGCCAGGCTGCGCCACGCGCCCCCCGTACGTCGCCCTCGCGCACCCCCGCCCGCGCCCGCGATCCCCGTACGCTCGTCCTCATGACGACTGACGCACCCCTCCCCTCCCCCGGACGCGAGATTCAGGCCCTCGACGCGCTCGACCCCGCCCAGGCCGACGCCGTCCTCGAACTCCTCGGCGAGGCGGCCCGGTTCGACGGCAGGCAGGCGGTCTCCGAGCAGGGGAGGCTCCGGATCCGGGGCGGTCACCGCGTCGGTGTACGCCACTTCCTGCTCAGCAGCGACGGCATCCTCGCCGGGTACGCGCAGCTGGAGGACACCGACCCGGTGGAGGCCCCGGCGGCCGAGCTCGTCGTCCACCCCGAGCGGCGCGGCACCGGCCATGGCCGGGCCCTGGGCGCCGCCCTCCTCGCCGCGACCGGCAAGCGGCTGCGGGTCTGGGCGCACGGCGGCAGCGCGGCCGCCCGGCATCTGGCCCAGGTCCTCGGTCTGTCCCTCTTCCGCGAGCTGCGCCAGCTCCGCCGGAGCCTGGTCCCCCTCGACCTCGCCGAGCCCGTGCTGCCCGCAGGCGTCACCGTGAGGACCTTCGAGCCGGGCCGGGACGACACCGCCTGGCTCGCCGTGAACCGGGCCGCCTTCGCTCACCACCCCGAGCAGGGCTCCCTCACCCAGCAGGACCTGGACGACCGCAAGGCGGAGCCCTGGTTCGACCCGAAGGGGTTCTTCCTGGCCGAGCGGGACGGGGAGCTCGTCGGCTTCCACTGGACGAAGGTGCACGCCGAGGAGCAGCTGGGCGAGGTGTACGTCGTCGGCGTGCTGCCCGACGCCCAGGGCGGCGGCCTCGGCAAGGCGCTGACCTCGATCGGCCTGCACCACCTGGCCGCCGAGGCGCTGCCCACCGCGATGCTCTACGTCGACGCGGACAACACGGCGGCCGTGACGGTGTACGAGCGGATCGGCTTCACCACCCACGAGGTGGATCTGATGTACCGCACCGAGTCCTGAACCTCACACCTCCACCTTGAAGAAAATCTATCGTGGCGGGAGTAGACATCTCCCAGACGGTGGGTCTAGTGTTTTTCTCGTAGCCGGACAGCGAAGAGGGCACGGCAGTGGAGTGGTGGAGCCGGAAACGGTGGGTTCCTCCGCTGGCTGCCGGGCCGGGCGGCCCCCAGGGGCCGCGCAGCGGTATTCCGACCTGTCCGTCCGAATGAACCGAACCGAACGAGGTAGGGAGCAGACGCCATCAGGATCGCCCGGGCGAGGCGCAAACCGCCCGGGTACCGCAGGCCCCAGATCGGAAGGTGGTCCCCGGTCACGCATCCGCGATCCCCGCTCTCCCGCCCTCACCGGCGGACCGGCGGAAAAAGAAGGCCGACGTAGTCAGTCGGCAGATGGTGTTGAAGCTCGGGGCCCGAGTGCCGTACGGCACTCGGGCCCCCCGACGTGTCCCCACGCCCCAAACCGCCAGATCGGAAGAGCGGCGGGGAGG
>NZ_JBEXSI010000101.1:0-13772 GCF_040613515.1 Streptomyces sp. NPDC006261 | reverse complement strand
CAGCCCCGACGAATACGAACGCCGACACCACGCCGCTAAACTCACGCTCGCCGCGTGATCAATAACCGCGTGCCCACCTTCATGGGGGAAGGCCCCAGAGCTGTTCGCAGCAGCACAGCACCACCACTTGGGGCACGCCATCATGCACGTGCACATCCTGGCCGCCGGGCTGCTCTTCACGTTCTCCATTTGCCAGCTGGATCCCGTACGCCGGCGATGGCACCCGGCCCTGCGAGGGACGACCCTGCTGGTCGCCGGTGCCGCACACGCCGTCCTCGCCAAGACCCTGTACGCGCTGCCGCCGCCCGGCGCCGCCCTCGCCACCGCTGACCTGCGGGCCGGGGCCCAAGTCATGTACTACGGCGGCGACCGAGTGGAAGCCGCTCTCGGATCTGTGCTCGCCGCCTCCTGGTACCAGGCGGGCGGCCGCACCCGGGCGCACCGCCAGCGCCGATCGAGCGCGGGTCGCGGGCTGCCGACGGCAACCGGCATACGGACCTGACCCGCACGGGTTCGGTACGGCACAACCAATCCCCTGGGACACTGCGGCGCCGGGCGGGCTGCGCCTGCTGAACCTGAGCTCCCTTATGGGCCGCAGACGGCAGCCGTCCTGCACGTACATGACGTGCACGGTGAGGGACGGAGTGCTCGGCGAGGCTGTCCTGCACCGCATGCCCAGGCGGTGACCGCCCGCTCGCTGTCAGGGCCTGGGTAGGTCAGACCACGAGGACCTGCGGGTCGTCAGGCGTGAGCGTTGCGATCTGGCCGCGCCCGCAGTGCACGACCCGCTCCTCAAAGCCGCGTCGGTCCATCTCGTCCAGGAACGCGCTCAGCGGTGACTTCATCACGCTGTAGTCGTCGTAGTGCACAGGCAGCGCGAACCGTGGGCCCAGTCGCCGGACGAATTCCGCACCCTGCCGCCCGTCCATAGTGACCACCAAGCCCCCGGGCAACCGCGTGCCGCCCAGATGCAGGACCGCCACATCTGTGTCTGGATAGCGGCGGGCGATCTCGTCGACTCCGTTGAACAGGAGCGTGTCGCCGGAGATGTAGACGCGCAGCCGCACCGGTCCGCTCGCAGGGCCGAACTCGAGCATGCTTCCCATGACACGCGGCAGCAGACCACGCAGAGGGCCAAGGGCGTGACGGCCGGGCATCGCGGTCAGGCGGATCTGGTAGCCATTCTTGACGAGGGTTTGGTATTCCCAGTCCCGCAGCCCCGTGGCATGGCGGAAGCCTTGGAGAGTCCGCAGAATCCGTGCGGCTTGCGGGGTTGTGAGGACGGGCAGTGTGCGGTCGAGGTTCCTGCGGGCCACCCGGTCCCAGTGGTCGCCGTGCAGGTGGGACAGGATGACGGCGTCGAGGTCGGGGAGCTCGTCGACCGTGAGAGCCGGTTCCTTCAGCCGTTTCGTCAGCAGTCCGTATCCCAGGTGGGCGTGCTGCCCACGGTGAAGGAAGTTCGGGTCGGTGAGCAGGGTCAGCGGCCCGTACCGCAGCAGCAAAGTCGCGTTGCCGATGAACCGGACCTGCACTGGCGTATCCACTGACGACGTCATGGTGTAGCCCTTCTCATGCGGCGTCCTTCGGTAGACCTGTTGGGTAGCCCGTTTTCAGCGCTCCACACCGGGGCGTGCTCCGCAGCGTGAGAAAGGGTGGGAGTGGGCACCCGCTGCCGTGGGGCGGGGGCCGCCCGTATCGCCGTCGGCACAGGAACGGACAGCTGGATGAACCGTCTCGACCGTCTCGTCTTTCGGACGGCCCGCGCCGCAGCCCGTCGACGCGGCAACCGGCCGGCCCTGCACCCCGAGGGGGTGATCGTGGTGGGTCGCCTCGACGTACCTGCACGGGCGACCCGCTGGGACGTGCCGTGGCTGGACAATCCGGGCTCGTACGCGGTGACAGCGCGCTGGTCGCGTGCCGCCGGGCTCCCCTGGTCCCTGCCGGACGCGGCGGGGTTGGCGCTGAGGGTGGCGGACGCCGACGGACCGGGCCGGCCTTTGGACCTGCTGATGACGACCAGCGGCCGCGGCCGCTGGTCCCGCCACGTGCCGCTTCCCCGCGCATCCGCCACCGTCGGCCCGTACTCCACACTGCTGCCGTACGTCGTCGGCGGACGGCGCGGGGTGCTGGCCGTGTTCCCAGAGCCCGGGATCCCGCGGGTGCCCACCGAGCCGCCGGCGGTGCGAGCCGCCATCGCAGTACGGCCCCTCACCTTCACACTCTGTTTCGGGGCGGGCGCGGCCTGGCGGCCCCTGGCAAGGCTGGCCCTGCCCGACGAGGATCCCGCCGAGCAGCCCCAGGACGGGGAGGCGTTCGATCCCTACCGCAACTTGCTGCCCGGCCTCCACCCTGTGGACCGTCTGCGTACGCTGCGTGTCGCTGCGTACGCAGGCTCCCGCGTCGGCCGGGACGCGGCGCCGTAGCACCCGGGCTGGAGGCCCTGCCACCCCCGGCCCATTCCTCAACCGCCGAGCTTGCCGACCGTGTCGTCCCACGATGCCGCCACCGAAATCAGCTCCTGCGGATTCGGGACGCAGTGCCCAGCCGGTCCACGAACTCCGCCCGTGTCAGCACCTCCTCCCGCGCCGCGGAGGGCCTCGCCGCCCAGGACGGCCCGTCCGGCACTCAGGCATGGCCCTCGCGGACCAGAGCCCCGTCGATCATCACGTGTTCCTTTCCCTGTTCTCACGTCTCCGCTCGGGTCGTCGTTGCGACGGTGTCCAGCTGTCCTTGGCCCTTAACTGTGCGCTGGTCATCCACAGACCTTGCTGGCACCGCCTCCGACAGCTCGACGAACTCGGCCTCGGTCATGTTGTTGCTGGTCATCGGCACCCGCAGTCGTGATGCCGAAGAGACCACCGTCGCTCTCCTCGCCTACCTTCCGTCAAACGCAGCCTCTCCATGACTCCTCGGCGTATCGCAAATCCGGCACCCCCCGTGCGACGGCCCGAACGTCAGGTGTCGTCCCGGTCGTCGGACAGGGGAGAGGCGATGCCTCGGCCCGGTTCGATGACGTCGCGCCTGCCTTCGTTGGCGCGCCGGTCGATGGTGGCCACGGCAGGGTGGTGGAGGTCGAAGGCGGGGGACTCGGACCGGATCTTGGGAAGGGTGACGAAGTTGTGCCTGGGCGGGGGACAGGAGGTCGCCCATTCCAGGGAGCGGCCGTAACCCCAGGGATCGTCGACGTCGATGCGCTCACCGTATTTCGCTGTCTTCCACACGTTGTAGAGGAAGGGCAGTGTGGACAGTCCCAGCACGAAGGCCCCGATGGAGGAAAGGGCATTGAGTGCGGTGAATCCGTCGGCGGCCAGGTAGTCGGCGTAGCGGCGTGGCATTCCTTCCGCCCCGAGCCAGTGCTGGACGAGGAAGGTCATGTGGAAGCCGACGAAGAGCGTCCAGAAGTGGATTTTCCCGAGGCGTTCGTCGAGCATGGTGCCGGTCATCTTGGGCCACCAGAAGTGGAATCCGGCGAACATGGCGAAGACGATGGTGCCGAACAGGACGTAGTGAAAATGGGCCACCACGAAATAGCTGTCGTGGACGTGGAAGTCCAGCGGGGGCGACGCGAGAATCACTCCGGTGAGGCCGCCGAAGAGGAAAGTGACGAGGAATCCGAAGGCCCACAGCATGGGTGTCTCGAACGAGATCGAGCCCTTCCACATGGTGCCGATCCAGTTGAAGAACTTCACCCCGGTCGGTACGGCGATGAGGTAACTCATGAAGGCGAAGAAGGGCAGGAGAACCGCACCGGTGGCGAACATGTGGTGGGCCCAGACAGTGACGGAAAGCCCGGTGATGGCAACGGTCGCCCCGATAAGTCCGATGTATCCGAAGACGGGTTTGCGGGAGAATACGGGAAGGATTTCGGTCACGACGCCGAAGAACGGCAACGCGAGGATGTAGACCTCGGGGTGTCCGAAGAACCAGAAGAGGTGCTGCCAGAGAATGGCTCCGCCGTTCTCCGGATTGAACACCTGGGACCCGAATCGGCGGTCCGCCTCCAGGACTAGGAGTGCCGCTGCCAGGACGGGGAAAGCCAGCAGGACGAGTACGGAGGTCAGCAGGACGTTCCAGGTGAAGATCGGCATACGGAACATGGTCATGCCAGGTGCCCTCATGCAGATGATCGTGGTAATGAAGTTAACCGCGCCAAGAATCGTGCCGAATCCGGACAGCGCCAGGCCCATGATCCACATGTCCGCCCCGACGTTGGGGGTGCGTTCGACGCCGCTCAGGGGTGTGTAGGCGGTCCAGCCGAAGTCGGCTGTGCCGTTGGGGGTCAGCAGGCCGCCGACGACAATGAGTCCGCCGAAGAGGAAGAGCCAGTAGGAGAGCATGTTGAGCCGCGGGAAGGCGACATCCGGCGCTCCGATCTGGAGCGGCATGATCGCGTTGGCGAAACCGGCGAACGTGGGAGTAGCGAACAGCAACAGCATCACGGTGCCGTGCATGGTGAACGACTGGTTGTACTGCTCGTTCGAGATCAGCTGGATTCCGGGACGCGCCAGTTCGGCCCGCATGAGAAGGGCGAGCAGACCGCCGAAGAGGAAGAACGAGAACGAGGTGATCAAGTACAGGTGCCCGATCTTCTTATGATCGGTGGTCGTCAGCCAGCTCACCACCACCCTCCCCGGTCCTCTGCCGGCAACGGGCACGGGAGTGACGGGCTCGGTCGACGTAGCCATGGATAAACCTCGAATCGCGATCGCTGGACAACGGATCACTGAGTGCCCCCCAGGGCCGCCCCGCAAACGGCCTCGTCACCCGGATGGACGCGCCCGAAAGGTAAGTTTCTGCCTCCCGTGCATTTTCAGTCAGAAATCCGTGCATTTTCAGTCAGGAAACGACTGACGTCATAAGAAAAGAGTCGTCGGCGGGCGGGTGCGGCTGACTGATCTGGGCATGGTCGGCAGGGCCTCGGATTGAGACGGTGGCAGCGCGGCGCGGCTTCCTGGTTTGGAGGCATGCCGCCGGGATACTCGGTCAACCCTCTCCTCTCTGCCTTCGAAGGAGGCGTCGTATGGCTTTCAATCCACTGGAGCAGCGTGGTATCCCGCTGGATCGTCAGTTGCGGAACTGGCGGGAGCTGAACGTGAAGCCGATCGATCCCGACCACGGTGACCCTTACACCCGGTGCCGCGGACGGGCGAGACTGAACTGAAGACCATGACCGGTGTTGAACGCCGTTGCTGCCGTTCGTGACCTAGCCATCATCGCAGGGTGAATGTTGTGTACACAGAAACCCCGGCTACCCGTCCCATGCACCGTGTTCTCGGCGACGTCTCAGGAAGGACCCATCTCGATGTCGAATCCTCAGCAACCCGAGTTGCGGCGCAGTGACAAAGGCGCCGGTACCCCGCAGGACAGCCAGGCGCGGAAGGCGGCCGAGCCCACCGTAAATGGGGGCCGCGCACACGGTACGGACCGCGGGAAGAAGGGCGGAGGCACGCCTCTCGAGCAACAACCCGACCACCCGACCTGACATCACAGGCATACACGCCGCAAGCAGGAGAATGACATGACCGTTCCCGAGGAGAACCGCCCCAAGACGACGACCACCGACGACACGCTAGGGGCACAAGACGAGGGTGCCACCGTAGAGCAGGACACTGGCGCCACCGGACGTACCCTGCGCGAGGCGATGGAAGAAGCGGGACTCAGCCCGGACGATGTGCAGGACGGCGACTGACGGCAGCGCCTGCTCCGGCCGGTGAGCAGTGCACCGTGGGCCGACCGAGATGCCCTGGGGCCCGCTGATCGGTGCCCCGGCGCGGCTGGGCCGCCACGCGCCGCCGCTGAGAGCGCAGTCTAAGTCCGGGGTAGGACGCGCGCTTCGGGGTACTCGCGGCAGTCCTGGTAGGAGGAGGCCCCATGGGTAGAAGCTCGCTGCCCGTACCGTCGGCGACGATCGCCGCCGCGCACGGAGTTTTCAACCTCGTGGGCGGTCTGTGGCCGTTGGTGCACCTGCGCAGCTTTGAATGGGTCTTCGGGCCGAAGACCGATGAGTGGCTGCAGATGACCACGGGCGGGCTGCTCGCGGGTGCCGGCGTCACCCAGCTGGCCGCCGCAGCTGACCCGGAGGGTCCGAGGCACGCTCGGCGCGTCGGCCTCGTCACTGCGGTCACCCTGCTGACCGTCGATCTGGTGTATGTCCCCAAGAGGCGGCTGCGGCCGACATACCTCTTGGACGCCGCTATGGAGGCGGCCTGGATCGCCGCCTGGCTGCGCGGCACCCCCGCGACCCGAAGCACGAAGTGAAGGAGGTGCGGACGATGAACGCACGGTTCCCCTTCGCTCCGCCCAGCCGGCAGCTCGACGGCAGGGAACCCCAGAAGCTCGCCGCGACCGCCGTCGGCGCGGAGGCGGTGTGGACGGACTTGCTTGAGTACCCCACCGACGACCGCGGCTACGCGGAGATCTTTCTCGACGAGCATGTGGGCGTGTGGGTGCTGGAGTGGACGGACGACGAGCACGACACGGGCTACCACGACCACGACCACGACCGCTTGGCGGGAGCCGTGCACGTGGCGCGCGGCGCGATCTGCCATGAACACCTGCGGCTCGGGCAGAGGCCGGTCGGCGACCGAGTGCCGGCCGGTGAGGGCTTCTGCTTCGACGAGACCTTCATCCACCGCATGCGCTGTGAGCCGGGGTCCGGTCCGACCGTCACCATTCACGCCTATTCGCCGCCCCTGGAGCGGGCCGGCCAGTACGGGGAGCAGGAGGACGGGCTGCTGCACCGCGTGCCCACCAGCTCGGAGGAGCACCTCTCCCCTAAGGGCCGTCAGGGCACCCCCAGCACGGCTTCCTGGCCTGAGGCCGAGGCGGACGCGCGCGAGAGCGGGGAGCCCGGGGCGCATGGGTGACAGGGCCACCGAACCGATCCGTGTGGCCGCAGGTTCGACGGAATCCGCCTTCCGGCCGGTTGCCCTGGTCGAGGCCGGGTTTCGGGCGCTGGCCCGGCTGCGCCGGGCTCCGGCCCTGCATCCCCGAGGGCTGACCTGCACCGGCGAGCTGGAGGTATTGGACGATGGTCGCGGGCCTTGGGGCGTGCCGTGGCTGGACAGGCCTCGGCGGCTTGAAGCGACGGCCCGTCTGTCGCGCGCGGCCGGCCTGCGGCGGCGGCTCCGGACGGGTTGGGTCTCGCCGTCCGGGTGCCGGACGCCGACGGCCCAGGCGGCACGCTGGATCTGCTGATGACCAGCAGCGGCCGTGGGCGGGCCGGACGGCATTTCCCGTTGCCGCGCGCTGACGCGCAGGGCGGCCCGTACTCCAGCCTCCTGCCGTACCGGGTGGCCGGCCGGTCGTGCCTCCCGGGTGCCGTCCCCCGCCGGACCCGGCAGGCGCCGGTGCCTGGTGATCCCGAGGGGATGGCTGCCGCACTGACCGCCGGGCCGCTGGTGTACGACCTGTGCGCAGAGACGGGCGACCGGTCCTGGCGGCGGTTCGCGGTGCTCACGGTGCGGGACCTCCTGCCCATGGACCGGGAGGGCACCCTCGACTTCGACCCGTACGCACACAGCGTGCGGGCGTTCATCCCGGGCCCGGCCCTGGCCGCGATCCGCCGTGCCGCGTACCGCGGCTCCCGTTCGGGGCGGGAAGACCGCCGCGAGGTTTCCTGACCCGCGGGAGCTTGCCCTTTTGTCCGCCGACGCCTGGTGTGGGACAGCATGTCCCGGGTACCCAGTGGCTGGGTGATGCGCCGGGACCGCAGCCGCACACCGACATGACGGCACGGAGGCCCATCTATGAGTGAACAGACACCGTCCCAGGCCGAGGGCGAGCGTGAGCCGGACAGTGAGACCACAGCCGAACCGTCCACGTCCGCCTCTTCCGATGCGCCGCGTACTACGCCGTCGCAGGCTGAGGGCGACAGGACTGAAGCGGACGAGCCCGGAATGGTGGACCCGCAGGACGGCTGAGGAGGGCCGCGAGCATGGCGAGCATCAAGGGCCAGACGGTTGAGCAGCTGGGCGGAGAGGGCAGTGTGCTGGTACGGCAGCGCCGCGAGCACGCGGAGATGGACCGGCTGATGGACCGGTGCCACCTGCTGACGGACCCAGAGGGGCGAGAGCAGACCCTCAAAGAAATCGTCCAGCTCGTCTTCAGCCACGCGTTCGCCGAGGAGACCGTACTCTGGCCGCTCGTCCGGCGCAGCGTGACGGATGGCGAGGAGCTGACCGCGCGGGTTGAGGAGGAGCACCAGCAGATCAACGACCTCACCTCCGAGATCGAACGCCTCGACCCGCAGGACCCGGAACGCGAGGAAAAGGTGCGACGGGTCTTCGCCCTGATTAGACAGGACATCAGGGACGAGGAGGACGAACTTCTGCCCCGGCTCCAGGACGCACTGGGTCCCGCCCAGCTGCGCCGGCTCGGCGTGGCCTGGGAGACCGTGCGCAGGAGCGCCCCCACCCATCCGCATCCCGCCGTCCCCCGGCGGCCGCCGGGCAACGCGCTCCTCGGGGTGCCCCTGAGCGCCTATGACCGGCTCCATGACGGGGTCTGTTCGAGCGCGCAAATTGTGGGAGGGAAGAGGCGAATTTACTTCCTCATCGGGATGCTCGCCGCTGGCGCTGCAGCCGCCACCATGGCCGCCAGGCGCTGCCCCTCCGTCCCCCGCCTGGCGGCTCGGAGCCGTGGACAGGTGGGGCGAGTCGTCTTTCCGGCGATAGTTCGGCGGTTGTAGGGGTACCCGTCGGCTCATCGAAAAGGACGCTGAGAAAGAAGGCCTCTATATGCCCACGCGTACTCGTACGGCAGGGAACCCCCGCACGCCTGTCCAGCAGGCCGCGATGATCGTCGGGGCAGTGTTCCTTCTGGTGGGGATCTTGGGGTTCATCCCGGGAATCACCACGGACTACGACACCATGGAGTTCGCCTCGCATCATTCCGAGGCGAAGCTGCTCGGCGTCTTCCAGATCTCGATCCTGCACAACCTGGTCCACCTGGCCTTCGGTGTTGCCGGGGTCGCCATGGCACGCACCGCCTCCGCAGCGCGGACGTTCTTGCTGGCCGGGGGCGCCGTCTACCTGGTCCTGTGGCTGTACGGCCTGTTCGTCGGGCACCACAGCAGCGCCAACTTCGTCCCGCTGAACACGGCGGACAACTGGCTGCACTTCGTCCTCGGCATCGGCATGATCACGCTGGGCGTCGTGCTGACCTGCCGCCGTGCGAACAACCCGGAGGTGTAACAGCCGTGACCGCCAAGAAGACGCTGTTCGCGGCCGCTGCGGGGCTCACCACCGGGGCCCTCCTACTGCGCCGGCTGACCGCACACGACACGGAGCCCGCCGACCAGGACCACTGGCTGGTGGTGACGGTCCAGCGCGATCCGGGTGAGGTCCAGCGCGACAGACTGCCGGCGCCCTTGCAGGGCTTCGGCGACCGGATCGAGACGCGGATCACCCCCGCGCCCGGCGACCGTGGCACCGAGATCGCAGCCCGCTTCAGGCAGCCGCAGCCCGAGGACACCCACTCCGTCAGTGCCCGGATCTCCGGTAACGACCCGCGGCAGGATCTGCGCATGGCCCTGCGCGAGGCCAAGGCGCTTCTGGAGACCGGTGAGATCATGCGGGCCGACGCGCCGTCCACCACCCATGACACCCCTGGCGGGAAGCTGATCGGGTTGCTGAGCCGGCGCGCAGGTGGGGAGGGAGTGCTGTGAAGGCTCTGTGCTGGGAAGGCGTCAACAAGCTGTCCGTCGAGCGGGTGCCCGACCCGATTCTGCTCAACGACCAGGACGTGATCGTCCGGCTCGTCGCCGGGACCACCTGCGGATCGGACCTCCATCTCATCGGCGGCTACATCCCCTTCATGCGGGCCGGTGATGTGATCGGACATGAGTTCGTCGGCGAGGTCGTCGAGGTCGGGTCCGCGGTGCGGCGGCACTCGGTGGGCGACCGGGTGGTCGTTTGCTCGTTCGTCGGCTGCGGGCGCTGCTGGTACTGCACCCACGACCTGTGGTCCCTGTGCGACAACACCAACACCAACCCCGGTATCGGCCAGGCTCTCTTCGGCGCCGACACCGCCGGCATTTTCGGTTACTCGCACGCCATGGGCGGGCTGCGCGGCAGCCACGCCGAGTACGTACGTGTCCCGTTCGCGGACTACGGCGCATTCACCATCCCCGACGGCGTCGACGACACGAGTGCACTGTTCGTGTCCGACTCGGTGCCAACAGGCTGGATGGGGGCCGACCTGGGAGGAGTGCAGCCGGGTGACGTGGTCGCCGTGTGGGGGTGCGGCGCCGTGGGGCAGATGGCGGCCCGCGCCGCGATCCTGCTCGGCGCGGGCCGAGTCATTTCCATCGATCGGATCCCCGAACGGCTGGAGATGACAGAACGGTACGTCGGCAGCGAGGTCATCGACTACACGAGCACCGACGTCGGAGCCGAACTGCGGGAGCGCACCGGTGGCCGCGGCCCGGACGTATGCATCGAGGCAGTCGGCATGGAGGCGCACAGCGACGGCCCGATGCACCTTTACGACCAGGTCAAACAGCAGTTGCGGCTCCAGACGGACCGCCCCACCGCCGTCCGGCAGGCCGTCCACGCCTGCCGAAAGGGCGGTACGGTCTTCGTGCTCGGCGTGTTCGCCGGCACTGTCGACAAGTTCCCCCTCGGCGCGGTGATCAACAAGGGACTGACCCTGCGGGGCGCCCAGATGCACGGCCAGCGCTACATCCCCATGCTGCTGGACCGCATTGCCGCCGGACAGCTGAGCACGTCCCATCTGGCGACGCACAGTCTCTCCCTGGACGAGGCGCCTGCCGCGTACGACATGTTCAAGCACAAGTCCGACGGCTGCGTACGCGCGGTCATCCGACCCGGGCGCTGAAAAGCCCCCAAGACGGCGACGAGGGCGGAAAGGGGATGTACTGCCCGCCCCGTCGCCGACCGACAGCTGCGGTGCTGCAGCGCCGCCTGACGGGCGCCCGCCGTACAGCATGACCCTGGACAAGGCGCGCATTGAGATGACGTGTCCGAGCCAAACTGTGATGGCTGCTTCCGCGCGACCATCCGACCCGGATAGTGAGATGCCGACGGGTCCGAAGTACGACCTACGTCTCGACCTCTCCCGACCCCGGTTCCACAACCCTGCGGATCGCCCCCAAGATGCGTCGAAAGTCCCGATATGGGTACCCCCATATCATGATTAAGCAGGTACTGAAGCAGGGATTGATCGCAGGCGCTGTAGGAAGCATCGTGATGACCCTCGGCGAGAAGCTCGAACAAGCTGTCACGAAACGGCCCGACTCGCATGTGCCGGCGCGGGTACTGGAGCGCCTGGCCGGGCTGCCCGAACGGCCGGGCACACAGCCTGTGCCCCTCAACTGGGCCATGCACTTCGGCCAGGCCACCCTCCTGGGTGTGGGGCGCTCCGTCATGGCAAACGCCGGGCTGCGCGGGCCACTTGCCTGGGCGCAGTTCACCGTCGTCCGGCTCACCACCGACCAGATCCTCGAGAACGCCACCGGCGTGGGCGCACCGCCTTCGACGTGGCCCCGCAAGGAACTCGTTATCGATGTCATCCACAAGGCCGTTTACGCCTTCGCTACCGGCGCCGTAGCCGACGCGTTTGCCGCGCGTGGCGGCCTCGGGCCCGGTCAGCGTCACGCCGCCGCCCGCCCCGGCCGCCACTCCGGGGCGGGCCCCACCCCGCGAGCGGACGGCCATGGCCGCTGGAGCTGAGGACCAGTAAAAGGGAGGCAGCGGATGGACGGCGACTCGACCGAGGCGGTGACAGAGCTGCCCATGCGACTGTTGTTGGTTTCGGACACCCATGTGCCCCTGCGCGCCAAGTGGCTCCCCGACGAACTATTGTGCGCAGTGGACCGGGCGGACGTCGTCGTCCATGCCGGGGACTGGGTCGACGTCGCCACCCTGGACCTGATGGAGGGGCGTGCGCGGCGCCTGGTCGGGGTGTACGGAAACAACGACGGCCCGCAACTGCGGTCGCGGCTGCCGGAGGTGGCCCGCGTCGAACTGGGCGGCCTGCGGTTCGGCGTCGTCCACGAGACAGGGGCGGCCCGTGGCCGGGAGGCGCGCTGCGCCGCGCTGTACCCGGATCTGGATGTCCTGGTCTTCGGCCACAGCCACATCCCCTGGGACACCGAGGCGCCGGGTGGACTACGCCTGCTCAACCCGGGTTCCCCGACGGACCGCAGACGGCAGCCGTACTGCACGTACATGACATGCACGGTGGCTGATGCGGTGCTCGACGAGGTCGTGCTGCACCGTCTGTCCAGGCGCTGACCCCCTCCCACCGGGCAGCGGTCAGCGGGGCGCGCTGGGAGGCGCTCAGCGCACCTGGACCTGTGCTCCGCCCGGCGTGAGCGTCGCGATCTGGCCGCGGTCGCAGTGCACGACCCGCTCCTCCAGGCCGCGACGGGCCATCTCGTCCAGGAACGCGCTCAGCGGCGACTTCATCACGCTGTAGTCGTCGTAATGCACGGGGAGCGCGAACGGCGTGCCCAGGCGCCGGGCGCATTCCGCACCTTGCCGTCCGTCCATGGTGACCACAAGGCCACCTGGCAACCGGGTGCCGCCCAGATGCAGGATCGCCATGTCGGTGTCCGGGTAGCGTCGGGCGATCTCGTCCACTCCGTCGAACAGCAGCGTGTCACCGGAAACATAGACGCGCAGCCGTACCGGTCCACCCTCGGGGCCGAACTCGAGCATGCTTCCCATGACACGCGGCAACAGGCCGCGCAGGGGACCGAGGGCATGACGGCCGGGCATCGCGGTCAGACGCACCTGATGGCCGTCCTTGACGAGGCTGCGGTGCTCCCAGTCCCGCAGCCCCGTGGCGCGGTTGAAGCCCTGGAATGTGCGCAGGACCCGCGCCGCTTGCGGGGTTGTAAGGACGGGCAGGGCGCGGTCCAGCTTCCGGCGGGCCACCCGGTCCCAGTGGTCGCCGTGCAGGTGGGACAGCACGATGGCGTCCAGGTCAGGAAGCTGGCCGACGGTGAGAGCCGGCTCCTTGAGACGTTTGGTCACCAGGCCGTACCCCAAGTGGGCATGCTGCCCGCGGTGGAGGAAGCTCGGATTGGTGAGCAGGGTCAACGGCCCGTACCGCAGCAGCAGGGTCGCGTTGCCGACGAACTGGACCTTCACCGGCGTATCCCTAGAAGACATGGTGATGCCTCTCTCGTACGACGTCCGTCGGTAAACCCCTGGAGCAGCCCCTTCTTTCCGCGCCCCCTACCCGCAGCGGACATCGGACCGCCGCACGGCGGGCGCGTCAGCCGCCGAGCTTGCTGACCGCGTCGTCCAACGACGTCACCACCAGAGTCAGGTCCTGCGGGCCGGGCGGGGTACGCAGTGCCCAGTCGGTCCACGAGCTCGGCACGGGTCAGCAGCACCGTTGCGCCGAGGAGGTTGTCACCGTCAAGGGCGGCTCGTCCAGCCACCTGGGCTCGTCCCTCCAGCAGAACGAGGGCGGAGTCGTCATCCGCTGCGTCTAGCCTCGCCGTTTCGGTTGGGGCGGTGAGGCGTCGCTGAGGGGCAGTAGTCGGGTGGCCGACGCGATTGCAGTGTCCGGGCATGCCGGAATCCCGGCGCGGTGGTCGGGTTCTCCAGGGTCCTTCGGGTTGTGGCGGGCAGGTTTGCCGGTCAGCCGGCGGGGCGGGGCAATGCGGCGAGGCGATGGAAGGCGGTGGCCAGTTCGTTTCTGCAGGGCCAGGTCGCCGATATCCGCAAGCGCAGACGTCGGCCGCCGCGGGTGAGGCGGGCGGCGACATGCAGCAGCCGGTAGCGGAGCTTCTTTGG
>NZ_JBEXSI010000100.1:0-14068 GCF_040613515.1 Streptomyces sp. NPDC006261 | reverse complement strand
TGATCCCCGCCCTCGCCGCCTCGGCGCGCGCCGCCGGCCCGCCCCAGATCCGTAACGCCGGAACCCTCGGCGGCAACATCGCCACCTCCGCCGGAACAGGGGACCGGTCGCGGCCCCGCGGGCGTGCTCCCAGCCCTGTGCGCCGCACAGATCACCAGCTGGGGCATCGTCTTCTACGCCTTCCCCGTTCTCGACTCCCAGATCACCGAGAACACCGGCTGGCCGACCGGGGCGACCACGGCCGCCTTCTCCCTCGCCCTGCCCGTCTTTGCGTTCGCCGGAATCCGCGTGGGCCGGATCATCGATCACCGCGGTCCCCGCACCGTCATGACGGCCGGCTCCGTCCTCGGCGTGCTGAGCATCCTCACCGTCGCAGCCGCCCCGAACCTGCCGCTGTTCTTCACCGGGCGGGTGCCGGCGGGCTTCGCCATGGCGGCCACCTTCTACCAGCCTGCCTTCGCGGCCATCACCCGCCGGTGGGCCCCCGACCACGTGCGCGCGCTGACCATCGTGACGCTCGCGGGCGGACTCGCGCCCACCTTCTACGCACCTCTCACCGCAGCGCTGGCCGACCACCTGTCATAGCGCCTGACCTACAAGGTGCTCGCCGCCGTCCTCGCCACCGTCACGATCCCCGCCCACGCTCTGGCACTCAGAGCCCTCTGGCCTTCAGCACCATCGCCCTTGACGGCCGACGCCGGCCAGTCCGCGAAGACAGCGGCCCGCAGTCGTTCCTTCCGCATGGCCGGTCGGCGCAGCCGTAACGGTTCTCCCTTGGCATGCGCCTTTGCCGGACATCGTCCCAGGACACAGGACGAGGCCCTAAATGAGCACGAAATGACGCCTGTGCCTGAAGCCCATGTGAGTGCCGAGGCTGTCCAGTGCATACAGGCCCGATCACTGAGCGAGGATGACCCCGGATCCGGCGGCGGGGCGGTGCGTGCCGGATCCGGGGTGGCTTGGGGGTGTTGCGGGCGGGCTACTTGACGGCGCCGGCGGTCATGCCGCGAGTGAGGGAGCGCTGGAAGATGAGGAAGAAGATGACCATGGGGACGATGCCGAGGAGGGCTGCGGCGCTCATGGCGGTGGGGTCGCTGGTGTATTGGCCCTGCATGACGGAGAGGCCGAGGGGGACGGTCTGGTTGTCGTTGGAGATGAGCAGGACGAGGGGGTAGAGGAACTCGTTCCAGCTCCAGACGAAGAAGAAGACGCACATCACCGAGAGGGTGGGCCAGCTCATGGGCAGGACGATGCGCCACAGGATGGTCCAGCGGCCGGCTCCGTCCATGGCGGCGGCTTCGATGAGTTCGCGGGGGAAGCTGGCGAAGACAGAGGAGAGGAGGTAGGTGCCGAAGGCGCTGTAGGTGATGCCGACGAGGATGGTGTAGCCGAGTTTCCCGTCGTAGAGGCCCATCTCCTTGAAGAGGTAGTAGATGGGGTAGACGAGGCCTTCCTGCGGCAGGACGTTGACGCCGAGGAAGAAGATGAGGAAGGGGGTGCGCCAGCGGACGCGGCCGATGCCGATGGCGTAGGCGCTGAAGAGGGCGAGCAGGACGGCGATGAGGACGACGCCGAGGCTGATCTGGATGCTGTTGAAAAGTTTCTGGGTGAAGCCGACGCGGTCCCAGACTTCGGCGATGATGCTCCAGTTCCACTGAGCGGGCAGGGAGAGCGAGCCGTTCGTGCGGAAGTCCGCGCTGGTCTTGAACGAGTTGAGCAGGATGACGATGAAGGGTGCGAGGAACGCGAGGACGAAGACGGCGACGGCGGCCAGGACGGCGTAGGAGCCGGGGGTGCGGCGGTTGCCGGTGGCTTTGCCCTTGCCCGCTTTGGCCTTGACCGGCTTGCGCCGGTGGCCGGGGGGCGCCGTGGGGGTGGTGTGCGTGGTCATGGTCATCCGTCCTCGCGGGCCTGGCGGGTGAGCATCGTTCCGGCGATGATCAGTACGAGCAGGGTGATCGTGCTGGAGATCGCGGAGCCGTATCCGACGTCGGCGCGCTCGAAGAAGTTCTGGTAGGCGAAGTACGCGGGGACGAGGGTCGAGTTGCCGGGGCCGCCGCCGGTGAGGACGAAGATCTGGGCGAAGACCTTCAGGCCGGCGATGGTGGTGGTGACGAGTACGACGTAGACCTCGGGCCGCAGGATGGGCACGGTGATGCGGGTGAAGCGCTGCCACCAGGTGGCGCCGTCGAGGGAGGCGGCTTCGTACAGTTCGGGGTCGATGCGCTGGAGCCCGGACAGGAAGAGCACCAGGGGGTAGCCGAGCTGCATCCAGACGAGGACGGCGAGGACCATCCACAGGGCGAGGTCGGGGTCTCCGAGCCAGTTCTGGGCCAGGGAGTTCAGGCCGATGGTTTCGAGGACGCTGTTGACGGCGCCTTCGGGGGCGAGGATCCAGCCCCACATCAGGCCGGTGACGGCGACGGGGATGACCTGGGGCAGGTAGAGGCCGGAGCGGAAGAGGCTGACGAATCCGTCTCCGTGCTTCTTGCCGATGTAGTCGAAGAGCAGGGCTGCGAGGAAGAGTCCGAGCAGGGTGGGGACCACGGCGATGCCGACGATGACGAAGGCGATGTTGCGGAACGAGGCCCAGAAGTCGGCGTCGCTGAAGAGTCGGGTGTAGTTGTCGAAGCCGATCCAGGTGGGTTCGCCGACGCCCTGCCACTGGGTGAGGCTGTAGTAGAAGGTCATCACCAGCGGGACGACGAGGAAGAGCAGGCTCAGCAGCAGGCCGGGGGCGAGGAAGGCGCCGTACCCCGTGGGCCGCGGGTGACGTGTGGTTTTCACTGTTGCTCCAAGAGGGGCGGGACGACGGCCCGGTGCTGGGCGGGCCGCCGTCCCCGGGAAGAAGGGACTGACGCGCGGGCGGGCGGGTCAGCCTCAGCGCCGCGAGGCGGTGTACTTCTCGTAGGGGGCCTTGAGCTCGTCGAGGACGGCGTGGGGCTTGCCGCCGTTCATGAGGTTCTGGGTGGCGCCCACCCAGGTGTCGTAGTAGCCGGGGGCCGGCCAGTCCGGGTAGAAGGCGAGCCCGTTGCCGTCCTGGTAGGTGTTGAACGCGGTGATGAGCTCGCGGGACTTGGGGTTCTCGATGGAGTCCGGCTTCGCGGCGAGCGGGACGTTGCCCTCTTCGCCGAGGATCTTCTGATTCCTGTCCGACATGGTGATGTCGATGAAGTCCTCGGCGAGCTTCTTGTTCTTCGCCTTGGTGGGCACGACCCAGTGGTTGCCGCCGGAGCCCAGGGTCTTCTTGCTGCCGGGGTAGGCGGCGGTGGACCAGGAGAAGTCGGTGATGTCCGTGGTCAGGCCGCCGAACCACCAGTTGCCGCCGACCATGATCGGACGCTTCTGCGAGACGAACTGCTCGGTCATGTCGCTGCCCTTGAGGCCGACGTCCTTCTTCTCGAAGTAGCCCTTGTCGAGCCAGTCCTTGTAGGTCTCGACCGCGTAGGTCCATTCCGGGCCGTGGAAGTCGACCTTGCCCTTGTAGAGCTGGTAGTCGTCGACCCAGGCGTCATTGGCCTTGGCCAGGGCCAGCAGGTAGAGCCAGTGGCCGGCGGGGTGGTCGTTGCCGGCGTTGGCGAGCGGGGTGATCCCGGCGGCCTTGAAGTCGGCCAGGGCGGCCTCGAAGCTCTGGAGGTCGGTGGGCTTGGCGATGTTGTGCTTCTTGAAGAGGTCGTCGTTGTAGTACGCCAGGACGAACTCGCCGTAGTTGGGGACGCCGTACCACTTGTCGCCGCCCATTTCACCGTTGGCGTCGTAGCGGGCGGTGACGGAGGCGCTCTCGCTGATCTTCTTGTCCCAGCCGCGTTCCTTCGCGGTGGCGGTCAGATCGGTGAGCAGCCCTTGCTTGGCGAGCAGGCCGGTGGTGGCATTGCCCTTGTTGTACTCCATGACGTCGGGCGCCTTGTCGGAGTTGAGGATCATGCCCGCGTTCTGCTGGATCTGCTCGAACGTCTTGCGTTCGAAGACGACCTTCACGTCGGGGTGGGTCTTCTTGAACTCGGCTATGGCCGCGTCCCAGGCGTTGCTGAGGGCACCGTCCTGCTGCTCGTAGTGCCACAGGCGCAGGGTTTTGCCGTCTCCCTCTGCGGTGTCGGAGCCGCCGCCGCACGCGGCGAGGGGTGCGACGAGTGCCAGTGCGGACATCGCGAGCAGGGCTCGGCGTGTGGTGTGACGTGTGGCACGGAAGCGCATGGTCGTCATGAGGATTCCTTGGGTGTGCGCGGATCGGGGCGGTGCGGGGGGAGACGGTGCTGAAGGGGCCGTGGGGGTGGTCAGGCGTTGCGGCGATGGACGCGGGCTTCCCAGGGCTGCAGGGTGTGCGGTGCGCTGAGAGGTGTGGTGGCGGGAACGTTGGCGATGAGCGTCTCGCTGCGTTCCCAGCCGTCGGGCAGGTCGACAGTGAGGTCGGCCGGACCGAAGTTCGCGAGGACGAGCAGTTCGGTGCCGGAGGCCGCGTCATGGCGGGTGAAGGCGTAGAGCTGCTCGTGGTCGGCGTGGAGCATGTGGAAGTCGCCGTGGGTGAGGGCGGGCTCGGTGTGCCGCAGGGCGATCAGGCGGCGGTAGTAGTGGAAGACGGAGTCGGGGTCGGCGAGCTGGGCCTTGGCATTGACACGGGTGTGGTCGGGATTCACCGCGATCCACGGGGTGCCGGCGGTGAAGCCGGCGTGCTGGGAGGTGTCCCACTGCATGGGGGTGCGGGCGTTGTCCCGGCTGCGGTGACGGAGTCCGGCCAGGACCTGTTCCTCGTCGACACCGTGGGCGGTCTGCTCGCGGTGGTGGTTGAGGGACTCGATGTCGCGGAAGTCGTCGATGGAGGTGAAGCGGGTGTTGGCCATGGCGAGTTCTTCGCCCTGGTACACGTAAGGGGTGCCGCGGTGCAGGTGGAGCACGGTGGCGAGGAGTTTCGCGGAGCGGTCGCGGTAGGCGGGGCTGTCGTCGCCGAAGCGGGAGACGGCGCGGGGCTGGTCGTGGTTGTTCCAGTACAGGCTGTTCCAGCCCCTCTCGCCGAGGCCGGTCTGCCAGCGGCCGAGGCTGGCCTTGAGGTCGGTCAGCTTGAGCGGGCGGACGTCGAACTTCCCGCCGGGGCCCTGGTCGAGGCCGACGTGCTCGAACTGGAAGACCATGTCGAGCTCGCGACGGGCGGGGTCGGTGAAGAGCTTGGCGTCCTCGACGGTGACGCCGGGCATCTCGCCGACGGTGAGCAGGCGGCGCGGGTGGCCTTCGAAGACCTCGCGGTGCATTTCCGCCAGGTACTCGTGGATGCGGGGGCCGCAGATGTAGTGGGGGCTGCCGTCGCCGTGGAGGGCGCCCTCGTGGACGATGCCGTCCGGGAGGCCGGGGGTCTTGGAGATGAGGTTGATGACGTCCATGCGGAAGCCGTCGACGCCTCGGTCCAGCCACCAGCGCATCATGGCGTAGACCGCCTGGCGCACGGTGGGGTTCTCCCAGTTGAGGTCGGGCTGCTTGCGCGAGAAGAGGTGCAGGTAGTACTCGCCGCTCTTCTCGTCGTAGGTCCAGGTGGGGCCGGAGAAGAAGGAGCCCCAGTTGTTGGGTTCCGCACCCGGGGTGCCCGGCTCCATGCCCTCGCGGGCGGGGCGCCAGATGTACCAGTCCCGCTTGCTGCCCTCGGGGCCTTCGTCGCGGGAGGCGGTGAACCAGGGATGCTCGTCGGAGGTGTGGTTGACGACCAGGTCCATGACGAGCTTCATGCCGCGCTCGTGGACGGCGGCCAGGAGCCGGTCGAAGTCGGCGAGGGTGCCGAAGAGCGGGTCGATGTCCTGGTAGTCGCTGATGTCGTACCCGTTGTCGTCGTGCGGGGAGGGGTAGACGGGGGACAGCCACAGGACGTCGACGCCGAGCTGGGCAAGGTAGTCCAGCCGTTCGATGATGCCTTGCAGGTCGCCGATGCCGTCCGCGTTCGAGTCGGCGAAGCTGCGGGGGTAGATCTGGTACACCACCGCTTCGCTCCACCACGCGTCGGCGGGAGTGGCTTCGATTTCGGGCACGTCAAACCTCATTGTGATCGCTTGGTTGCTTTCAGTTACTTTGCCGGAGGTGGCGGGTTGCGCCCGCCCCCCACAGGCACTGCGGGTCAGGAGATGGCTGCGCCCACGGCATCGCGGATGACGAGGCAGGCGGCGCCCCGGGCCCAGAGGTCGTGACGGGCGGGGTCGACGTGGATGTCGCAGTCGGTGGCCGCGGTGGAGAACGCCTGGGCTTCCATCGCCTCGCTCATGTGCGGGCCGAACAGGTCGTAGGCGACCGCGCCTTCGCCTGCGATGATGACCTTCTGCAGGTTGAGCAGGTTGCACATGCCGGCCACGCCTCTGCCGAGGGCCGTGCCGGCTTCGGCGAACGCGGAGCGGGCGACGGTGCGGGCCGCCCCGGCTTCGCCTCGTGCGAGGCCGATGGCGTCGGTGATCGTGTCGCAGGGGAATCCGCCGTCTGCGAGGTGGCGCAGGATGGCGCGGTCGCCCGCCAAGGCTTCCAGGCACCCTCGCCGGCCGCAGCTGCACATGGGCCCGGAGGGGTCCAGGGGCAGGTGGCCGAGTTCGCCTGCGAGGCCGGTGGCGCCGGCGAAGAGGGCGCCGTCCAGGAGCAGGCCGCAGCCGATGCCGGGACCGACGGTGACCACGGCGAAGGAGTCGATGTCGCGGCCTTCGCCGAACCAGCGCTCGGCGACGACCAGGGTGTTGACGTCGTTGTTGACGACCACCGACAGCCCGGTCGCCTCCCGCAGCGGACCGGCCACGTCGACCTTGTTCCAGTCGAGCAGGGACGAGTAGCGGCAGATCCCGGCCGCCGAATCGACGTGGCCGCTGACACCGACGCCGAGGCCGAGCACCCTGTCCGCCGCTTCGGGCGCCTCTTCGAGGAGCCTGCCGGTCAGGGAGGCGGCGGCGGACAGGGCGGTATGGGGGGTGCAGTCAGCCAGAGGTTCCTCGCCGCGGGCCAGGACATTGGCCGCCATGTCGGTCACGACGCCGGAGACCTGCCGAGGTCCGATCTTCATGCCGACGACCACGTGCTTGTCGGGGTTGACGTGCAACATCTTCTGCGGCCTGCCCCGCCCCTGCGGGGCGGCGTCGCTCTCGCGCAGGTAATCGTGCTCGAGGAGCGGCGGCAGCATACGGGTGACAGAGGAGGGCACCAGACCCAGGCGCTGGGCGAGCTGGGTGCGCGACAGGGGTCCTGCGGTGAGCACGGTCGCGAAGATCTCCGCCCGGGTCTGCTCACTGACAAGCTCCGAGAACCGGATCTTGGACGGGCTCATCACGCGGTGCCTCCAGGTAGTGGTCTGTCAGGGCCGTTGCATCGGGTTCAGCGCCATCGGACCTGACGCGGGCGGCGAGGGCTTCCCCTATGCGCGGGGCCGGTACTGCCAAGCGTTGCAGAGATCGTCATCGCGCCTCCTGCGGCTGGGACGCCGTCGACCTGTGTAAGCCGGCGTCGCTGCTTATGACGGGAGTGTGTCCCTCAGCCTTTAAGTGCGTCAAGGAAGAAAACAGCGCGTTACGCAACCGTGATGGCCTGCACCTGTCGGACACTCGCTACCTATTTGCGCCTTTTGTGCTTCTTGTTAGGTGCGCGCTGGCCCCCTGCGTCGAAGAATCCTGTTCATTTCATTGACACGGGGAAGAAATGGCGGGAAGTTAACCGGCAACCGGGGCGGAGCCAGGGCCTGTTGGGCCACCGGTCGCCGTCACGCCTGCAGTCCCCTCACCCCTCGGGGCGGGCAGGACCGGTTCGTTCCGCTCGCAGGACCGGTGTCCTGCGCTCCTGGCCCTGCGAATGATCCCCGCGTGGACTCCCTCAGCCGGCTCCCTCGAAGAGAGACGAACCGCCGACCAGGACGAGTGCCGCACTCCGCACCCCGGTCAACCCCGGAAACGGGCGACCGCATGCACCGATGACTCCGCCACACAGCTGTTCCAGCTGTCCCAGCGGTGTCCGTGCCCGCCCCCAGGCGGGTGCCCTGGGGCCATGCCCCGATTCATCAAGGAGAGGACATCATCATGCCCGCAGGAAGACTGCGACGGCTCAACCCGCTGGCGGCCATCGCCGCCGGCCTGGCACTGGCGCTCGCCGGAGCCGTCGTTCCCGCCGGCACCCTGGCCGCGGCCGCCCCCGCTCCGGCAGGACAGCTCGTCCCCGCGGCTGGGCTACTGGCGGCACCGGCAGCAGGAGCGGCGGGTGACACCTCCAACAGCGAGCAGCTGCAGACCTGGTGGCACGACAACCACGAGTTCAACACCAGCAGCCCGGTGGGCGGTGACAAGGTGCGGCGGTCCTCCTTCTACGACGTCAAGGTGGCCACGGCCGCGGCGCCGACGACGAAGTACGACTCGTTCGCGTACATGAGCATCCCCCGTAGCGGCAAGGGGAAGATCGGCTACTCCAAGGAGGACGGCGCGGAGTTCTCCTCGTCGGCGAACCTCACCATGAGCTGGTCCTCCTTCCAGTACACGGCCGACGCGTGGGTCGACGTGTCCCTGCGCACCGACCAGAGCATCTCCTCCGCCGACCAGGTCAAGATCAAGCCGAGCAGCCTGAACTTCGCCAAGGAGCTCGTCAACAGCAAGACCGTCCGGATCAAAGTGCCCTACAGCAGCAAGGGCTACCGGTTCTCCGTCGAGTTCGACCCGCAGCTCTACACCGCCTACAACGACATGTCAGGCCCGGCCAACGACGCCGGCAAGCTGACCACCAGCGGCGGCGGCAACAACCGGGCCATCCACACCGAGCCCCGCAACTCGATGATGATCTTCGCCGAGCCGACTCCGACCGGTGCGGAGAAGGACCGGCTCATCCCCACCGCCGCGTCGGGGAGCATCCACTACCCCGAGCCCGGCCAGGTCACCAACCTGAACAACATCGACAAGGAGATCATCTACTTCCGCCCCGGCACCTACACCATGGGCTCGAAGTACCACGCGGTGCTCCCGCCCAACGTCAAGTGGGTCTACATCGCACCCGGCGCCTACGTGAAGGGAGCCTTCCGCTTCTTCCACGACAACCAGGGCCTGTACAAGGTGACCGGGTACGGGGTGCTCTCCGGTGAGCAGTACGTCTACGAGGCGGACACCAACAACAACTACGACCACCTCAGCGGCGCGTCGAACTGCCACGCCTCCTGCGTGAAGATGCTCCAGTTCGAGTCCGCGAACGCCCAGCAGTACCTCGACCTGCAGGGCGTGACGATCAACGAACCGCCCTACCACTCGTTCGTCGTCTACGGCAACGAGCAGACCTTCCAGATGCGGGTCGACAACTACAAGCAGGTCGGCTCCTGGTACTGGCAGACCGACGGCATCGAGCTCTACCGCGGCAGCACCATGAAGAACACGTTCTTCAACGCCAACGACGACGTGCTGAAGATGTACCACAGCGACGTCACCATCGATAACACCGTCATCTGGAAGAACGAGAACGGCCCCGTCATCCAGTGGGGATGGACGCCCCGCAACATCGACAACGTCCGGGTGACCAACACCCACGTCATCCACAACCGGATGTACTGGAAGGACGTCAAGTACAACACCTGCATCCTCAATTCCTCCTCCCACTGGGAGGACACGGCGTCTACCACCAAGGGCGACCCCAGCACCTGGGTCAAGAACATGACCTTCGAGAACATCACCGTCGAGGGCCAGACCAACTGCGCGATCCGCGTCTTCGCCCTCTCCAGCACCGAGAACATCCACATCAAGAATCTCAAGATCGACAGCTGGAACGGCCTCGACCCGAGTAGCCAGATCAGCCTCCTCAAGCGCTACACCAACACCGCCGGCCAGAAGGTCACCCTGGGGAACGAGACGACCCAGGGCAAGGGCCTCAAGCTCGAGAACTACACCGTCGGCGGCACCGTCATCAACAAGTCCGGCACCAACTGGGGCGCGGACAAGCCCGGCCGACTCGGCTTCGACGCCGAGAACTGGGACAACTGGAACGCCTGGGGCCCCGGTGGCGGCGACCCCGACCCTGATCCCGACCCGGACCCGGGCACGGGCTCCGGGCAGATCGTCAACGGCGGCAACGCCAAGTGCATCGACCGTGCCGGAGCCGGCACGGCCAACGGCACCGCAATCCAGCAGTGGACCTGCGCGAACACCGCCTCGATGACCTGGACGCTGGACGGCCAGCAGCTCAAGTCCGGCGGCAAGTGCCTGGACGTCGTCGGCGGCGCCACCGCCAACGGCACCAGGGCCCACCTGTGGGACTGCGGCGGCTGGGACAGCCAGAAATGGGCCTTCCAGGCCAACGGCACGCTGAAGAACCTCAAGTCCGGCCGCTGCCTCGACGTCGAAGGCCAGAGCACGGCCAATGGAGCCCGCCTCCACCTGTGGGACTGCGGCACCTGGGCCAGCCAGAAGTTCAACCTGACCGCCTAGCGCACCAGGGGCCGGTGGCCGCATCCGCGGCGGCCACCGGCCACCAGACCCAGCAGTACACCCTCCCCCGCCACCCCGTAGAAGGGCTTGCCCCACATGCCGTCAGCCCGGCTCGAACAGCCCGTCCTGAGCATCTTCCGCATCGTGACCGGCCTGCTCTTTGCCTGCCACGGAGCCGCCACCCTCTTCGACGTCTTAGGCGGCTCGCACGGCGGGGTGCCCAACGCCGGACAGTGGCCCAGCTGGTGGGCCGCGGTAATCCAGCTGACCGGAGGAGCACTCGTGCTGATCGGGATCGGCACCCGCCCGGCAGCCTTCGTGTGCTCTGGCTCCATGGCATACGCCTACTTCGTCCACCACCAGGGCGACGGGCTGTTCCCCATGGAGAACGGTGGCGAGAGCGCCGCGCTGTTCTGCTGGGCCTTCCTGCTCATCGCCGCCCTCGGCCCCGGCCAGTGGTCCCTGGCCTCCCTGCGGAACCGACCCGCGCGCCGGCGAGAGGAGGTGAGCAGTCACCTGAGCGACCACTGACCCCCGCGCAAGCTGTCATGTGCACCTAAATCACTGGTCGGGATCGGCCTGTGATCTCCACATACACGGAGGAAGAGCACCATGAACCGCATACCCGCACCGCTGTCGCGCGTCGTCGCGCTGAGCTCCGCCGTACTGGCCACCGCCCTCCTCGGCGTCGTCCAGGCGCCGGCGGCCTCCGCACACGGCACCGTCATCACCCCCGAGACCCGCAACTACGGCTGCCTGCAGCGCTGGGGCTACACCGAGCCCAGCGAGTCCCAGGACCCCATGTGCTATCGGACCTACCACGAGAACGCGAACGCCATCGGCGCGTGGAAGGCCGTCTACGCCAACAACACGGGCGACAACTACAAGCAGGTCATTCCCAACGGCGAGATCTGCAGCGCCGGCGGCCAGGGCGAGACGAACTACCGGCCCCTCGACCGCCCGGGCCCGTGGAAGATGACCGACATCGGCTCCGACTTCACCGTCGACATCTACGACGAGGCACGACACGGCGCGGACTGGCTCGAGGTCTACGTCACCAAGCAAGGCTTCAACCCGGAGTACCAGCTGATCGGGTGGGACGACCTCGAGCTGGTGAAGAAGACCGGCAGGTACCCCTACCAGGCGCACTACGTCACGGACGTCAGCACCTCCGGCTACAGCGGACGCCACGTCGTGGTGACCGTCTGGAAGGCGTCGCACATGGACCAGAAGTACTTCCTGTGCAGCGACGTCAACTTCGGCTGACCGCAGTCGGCTGACGGGGCCCCGCGGGAGGCACTGCCTTGCGCGGGGCCCTTCCCCTTGTGCAGTACCAGGGGCTCCGAGCCGCCGATCCGCCGATCCGCCGACACAGCGCCTCAGCAGCCAGTACCCGTGATCGTCTCCAGCGGAGGAGATTGTCGATGACCAGCACCTCCCACCACCGTCGCCCCGCGAAAGGCCCCGCTCGCGCCGACCAGGCAACCATTCCGGCGCTGGGCCTGCGGCACCCCCTGCGACGCCGCGTCGCATCCCACGCCCATCGCTACACGCGGCTCAGCCCCGCGGTCCTGCGCGTCTGCATCGGACTGATCTTCTGCTGGTTCGGCATCCTGAAGTTCTTCCCCGGCGCGAGCGCGGCCGAGGGCTTCGCCATCGGGGCCATGACCGAGCTGACCCTGGGGTTCATCCCCGCCCCGGTCTGCCTGCTCCTGCTCGCGGTCCTGGAGACGGGCATCGGACTCGCGCTCCTGACCGGCTTCCTGCTCCGCTGGGCCCTGGCAGCGTTCTTCCTGCACATGGCCGGCGTCTTCCTCTCCCTGCTCGTACTGCCGGACGCCGCCTGGCACACCGCGGCCGTTCCCACCCTCGAAGGCCAGTACGTCATCAAGAACATCGTCCTGGTCGCCGCCTGCCTCCACATCGCCGCCGACGAACTCACCCCCTGACCGCCCCCTCCTCTCTTCCCGCCAAGCGCGACACGTACCAGGAGCACCCGTGGGCAGCACCATCACCCTTCACGACCTCGCCAAGACCTATCCCAACGGGCAGAGGGCCGTGCGCCAGCTCTCCCTGACCGTCCGGGACGGGGAGTTCCTCGTACTGCTCGGGCCCTCCGGGTGCGGCAAGTCCACCCTGCTGCGCATGATCGCCGGACTGGAGACGATCAGCGGGGGCGAGCTGCACCTCGACGGAGAGATCGCCAACGATCTCCAGCCCAGCGAACGCGACATCGCGATGATCTTCCAGAGCTTCGCGCTCTACCCCAACATGACCACCGCACAGAACATCGGCTTTCCCCTGGCAGTCCAGAAGCAGGACCACGACCAAGTGGCCGCCCGGGTGCGGTCCGTCGCCCAGACGCTGGGCATCGACCACCTTCTGGACCAGATCCCCGGACGGCTATCCGGCGGCGAGCGCCAGCGCGTCGCCATGGGCCGCGCCATGGTCCGGCGCCCCTCGGTCTTCCTGATGGACGAGCCGCTCTCCAGCCTCGACACCCGGCTGCGCACCCGCCTGCGCACCGAAATGCTCGCGGTCACCCGCAGCACCGGGGCCACGACCATCTACGTCACCCACGACCAGGCCGAAGCCATGGCACTCGGCGACCGGGTCGCGGTCATGCGCGACGGGATCCTCCAACAGGTCGACACCCCCCGCAACCTCTACGCACTGCCGACCAATGCCTTCGTCGCCTCCTTCGTCGGCACACCGCGGATCAACCTGCTGCACGGCACGGTGTACGCCCCCATAGACGGCGTCATGGCGCTCAACTTCGGGGCCCAGAAACTCACCCTGTCCTACCCACTCACCCACGACCACCAGATGCTCCGCGTCGTCCAAGGACAACCGCTTCTCATCGGGCTGCGCCCCGAAGCCATCCGTATCGCCGACAAGGCCCACGCCACGGCCTTCGAGCGAGCCATGACCGGAGTTGTCGAGCACACCGAATTCCAAGGCCACGAAGCGCTGCTCCACCTATCACTCGGCGGACAACGAGCCGACGTACCGGCCCAGCTCCCCGACCACGCAACTCACCACCCTGCCCGCAGAGGCGCCGCCGACCTCCTGCGGCAGTTGCGACGCCGCACCGGACTCTTCGACCGCCACCCCATACCTCCTGCCGACGTACAGCCTCCGGCCCAGTCCCCTGCCCGCAAGAGCATCGGCGAACTCGTCATCCGCGATGAACCAGGCTCTCGCCACCGAAGGGGCCAGCACATCCCCCTCCTCATCGACGTACGCAACCTGCTCATCTTCGATGAACGAGGCGAACGCGTCAGCCCCGACCCGACTCAGGTACCCGAGCTATGAACACGCCTGAGCGCGTTCCAAAGTCATCTCGACAGCTACGGCTACCTTGACCCCACCCGCACCGCGTCCACCCCGCTGACCGGACGCCGGGTCACATTCAGACCCGTCGGTGCGGTGAGGTCGGCGGAGTGCGGGGCTTCCCTCGTCGGCCGTGGGACCGCTCCACGGTGCTCTCCCCCGGCAATCGCCGTAAATGGCCAGGTCAGACGCATCTGAAGTGTGCTGGCATACTGCGACAGCGGGCCAGTACCGCACGATGCGCGACTAGGGCGTGTATCGAGTCGTGATCAATCTGTGGGATGCGCCTCCGCTTCGGGGACGGGTCCTGTAGTCCTGAGTGCATGACGCGCGTGCAACTG
>NZ_JBEXSI010000099.1:0-14280 GCF_040613515.1 Streptomyces sp. NPDC006261 | reverse complement strand
TGGAAGATGTTGACCGCGCCTTCGCCGCGGATCTCGGCGTATATGACGAAGAACAGCACGGCGAAGGTGGTGACCTTGATGCCGCCGGCGGTGCCCGCGCTCGCGCCGCCGATGAACATCAGCACGTCGGTGCCCAGCCAGCTCGCCGGGTTCATCTGGGAGGTGTCGATGCTGTTAAATCCGGCGGTACGTGGCATGACTCCCTGAAAGAACCCGGCCAGCAGCTTCCCTGGTACGTGCAGCGGACCGAGTGTGGCCGGGTTGGACCACTCGAGCGCGGTGACGAAGGCGCTGCCGCCGGCCAGGAAGACACCGGTGGCCCACAGCACGACCTTGGTGTGCAGCGACCAGCCGCGCGGCTTGCGGAACCGGCGGCGCAGCTCGAACAGGACCGGGAAACCCAGGCCGCCGGCGATGACGGCCAGCGCAATGGGCAGACAGATCCACGGGTCGGTGACGAAGCCCATCAGGCTGTCGGAGTACAGGGCGAAACCGGCGTTGTTGAAAGCGGAGACGGCGTGGAAGAGACCCAGCCATGCCGCTCGTGGCCAGGGCTCGTCGTAGGCGATCGCGAACCGCAGGGCCAGCGCCAAGGCGGTGACGGCTTCCAGCAGGAGGCTGACCTCGACCACCCCGGTCACGACCGAGCGGACGTCACCCAGGCCCAGGGTCTTGGTCTCCGCGGCGGCCGTCATCCGCGCTTTGAGGCCGATGCGGTGGGAGACCAGCAGAACCAGCAGGGAGGCGAAGGTCATGATGCCGAAGCCGCCCACCTGGATGAGCCCCAGGATCACGGCCTGGCCGAACCCGGTCCAGTAGCCGGGGGTGTCGACCACGATCAGGCCGGTCACACACACCGCGGAGGTGGAGGTGAACAGCGCCTCCAGCACACCGGCACCACCGGGCCCGGCCTTGGCCACCGGCAGCATCAGCAGGCCGGTCCCGGCCGCGATCGCTGTGGCGAAGCCGGCCACGACCACCTGCGCCGGATGGCGAAGACGCGGCCACCGCGGCGTCACCACCTCAAGCCCTCCGCACTGCGGGCGGGCACCACTGTTGTTCGCACTGGAAGACGATAGACAATCTTGACGCCGCCTTCGACACCAGGCCCTGCCGTCCGTCCTCTGTCGTGTCTAGGCTTGCGCCATGCGCCCCAGAAAAGGCACCCGTCCGCACTCCTTCGCATGGGCCCGTGCCCGGCATCCGGGTGGCCGGGAGAAGGGCCCGGGTTTCACCCGGGGTCTGCGGCGCACTGAGTACACCCTGTTTCTGGTGGCCGTGCTTCTGATCGTAGTCGGGGCTGTCAGTGACTCGTGGTGGCTGATCGGCGTCGGGGCGTGGGCTCTGATCGCCGCCGGCCTGATCGAAATGATCTACCGACCGTGACGGCGCCGCCCTTCCTCGCTTGAGCAGGGCACGGCGGCTCTGCTCCGCAGCCCCAGCGCCGCCCGTGACGGGGCCAGCCCCGCCTCCGTCCGGGCAAAAGGGTGTAGATCTGCACGCGGACGGGACAGGGTAGGGCAAGTTGTGGGACGCGACCAGCGCGGTCGTTGCGTCTACTTCGGGTCGCGGTTGAACTGCACCGTCGACCAGCGGTAGCCGAGCGCGATCAGTCCGGTGCACCAGGCGATCGCGATCCAGCCGTTGTTGCCGATCTCGGTGCCGAGGAGGAGGCCGCGGAGGGTCTCGATGGCAGGGGTGAAGGGCTGGTACTGGGCGATCGGCTGGAACCAGCCGGGCATCGTGTCAGCCGGGATGAAGGCACTGGAAATGAGGGGGAGGAGGATCAGTGGCATGGCCATGTTGCTGGCCGCCTCGGGGTTGGGGCTGGCCAGGCCCATGCCGACTGCGATCCAGGTCAGCGCCAGGGCGAAGAGCACGATGAGTCCGAACGCCGCCAGCCACTCCAGCACGGTCGCGTCCGAGGAGCGGAAGCCGATGGCCACGCCGACGGCGCCGACGAGGACCACGCTCATGACGGATTGCAGCACGCTGCCGACCACGTGCCCGATGAGTACCGACGGGCGGTAGACCGCCATCGTCCGGAACCGGGCGATGAGGCCCTCGGTCATATCCATGGAGACGTACACCGCAGCCCCGATCACGGTGGAGCCGATGGTCATCAGCAGCAGGCCAGGGACGATGTAGGCGATGTAGTCGGACCGGTCCGCGCCGCCGCCTCCGATGCCCGCACTCATCACGTCGCCGAAGACGTAGACGAAGAGCAGCAGCATCATGATCGGTGTGAGCAGCAGGTTCAGGGTCCCCGACGGGTAGCGCCGCGCGTGCAGGAGGTTGCGGCGCAGCATCGTGTTCGAGTCGCGTACCGCGAGAGAGAGGGCGCTCATCGGACGGTCTCCTCGGACTGGTCGGGGATGTTGGCGGGGCTGGTCAGGGCGAAGAACACGTCGTCGAGGTCGGGGGTGTGGACGGTCAGTTCTTCCGCCTCGATACCGGCGGAGTCGAGCCGGTCGAGTATGGAGCACAGTTCGCGCTGGCTGCCGTCGGTGGGGATGCTCAGCGACAGTGCCTCGTCTTCCCGGGTGACCTCACGCAGGGCTTCAGCGGCGGACCGGTACGTGGCCGGGTCGGTGAAGCGGAGCCGGATGTGCCCGCCCGGGACAAGGCGCTTGAGCTCCTCGGCGGTGCCCTCGGCGGCGATCTTGCCGTCGTGCAACACCGCGATGCGGTCGGCGAGCTCGTCTGCCTCCTCCAGGTACTGGGTGGTGAGGAAGACGGTGACACCGTCGGCGACGAGACTGCGGATGATGCCCCACATGGTGTGGCGGGAGCGCGGGTCGAGGCCGGTGGTCGGCTCGTCGAGGAAGATGATCCGTGGGTCACCGACCAGCGTCATGGCCAGATCGAGGCGCCGCTTCATGCCACCGGAGTAGCTGGAGGCGGGCTTCTTCGCGGCCTCCACCAGGTCGAAACGCTCAAGGAGTTCGGCGGCGGCCCGCCGCCCCTCCTGCTTGGGCAGGTGGTGCAGGTTTGCCATGAGGAGCATGTTCTCCTCGCCGGTGATGAGGCCGTCGACGGCGGAGAACTGCCCGGTGACACCGATCGCGGCACGAACCGCCTGTGGGTCGGCGGCCAGGTCGTGCCCGCCAACGTGCAGGTCACCGGCGTCGGCGGTGATGAGCGTGGACAGGATCTTCACGGCCGTGGTCTTGCCGGCGCCGTTCGGGCCGAGCAGCGCGAACACAGACCCGGCCGGGATGCACAGATCGATACCGCCGAGGACGGTCTTTTCGCCGTAGGACTTGCGCAGCCCGACGGCGGAGACGGCGGTCGGCGACGGGCGCCCCTCACCTCGTTTGGATGTGGGCATGACAGATAGAGGCATAGTGACTTCCTGTCGAAGGCTGAGCTCAGGGTGAGTGAAAGCTGCTTCGGAACTCGAATTGAGTGACTGCCTGTGACTACACGTCAGCCGAGTCGTCTTGGGGAGCGGTGTCGGGCGGCCCGCCGCCGGATGCCTGCTCGCCGAGGGCGCGGGTAGGGCTGGGCCAGGTCTCACCAGCCGACTGGACCGCCCTAGTGGACAGTGCCTGCGGCGGCTTCCGGCGGCCGGCCGGTCCGCGCCTGGTCGCGCTGCGCCGAGGCGCGCGAACCGCTTGTGTGAACTACGCCCACTCGCGTGAGGCGGCGGGTGCTACTTGCCGGCTTTCCCGCTGATGGACTCTTGGTAGATGTCCGCATAGGTAGGAGAGTCCTTGACCAGGTCGTCGCAGAACGCGGCGACGTCCGTGCCGATGAGCTCCAGGACCCCCTTGCCGCCGGCGACGCCTTCCTCGAAGAAGTCGACGATCCCGGGGAGCAGGGGCCCGTCGGGCAGGTCGATCGGGCCGACCTTGAACAGGTACTTCTGCATCTCCTTGTAGACGATCTGGTAGTCCGGGGGGAGCGCCTTGACCCGGGCCATGTGCGCCCGCCACTGCTTCTTGCCCTCGATGATGTCCTGGATGCCCACGTCAGCCTCCCAGCCGGTTCAGTTTCCTCGCGACGTTCCTGTTCAACTGCTCGCGCCACTGGTCGCGGTAGGTCCGAGCCCCTTCTCCACCGGCCAGCGCCGTACAGAAGCCTCGGATGTCGTCGCCGAGGACCTCGTGGATGCTCTGCCCGTCCGCCGCTGTCTCTTCGAGCAGCCCCAGGGCCGCGTCGAGGATCGGCATCAGGTTGCGGCCGGTGAAGTCCCCATGAGGAAGCAAGTGGGCCTTGATCTGTTCCCACGCCGCCCGGTAGTCCTCGGGCAGTGCCTCGGCCCGGACCTCGAACGCCTTCCATCCCCTGGTGAGATCGCTGCCGGTGATGGTCTCCCAGAAGTTCATCTCCCGCCCTCCTTGAGCCTGTCGATGCGTGATGAGACGTACTGCCATTTCGTCCAGAACTTCGCCAGTTCCTCGCGTCCGGCGTCGTTGAGGGCGTAGAACTTGCGCGGCGGGCCGACCCCGGATGGCCGTTTCGTCACCTGGACGAGTTTGTTCCTCTCCAGCCGCAGCAAGATGGTGTACACCGTCCCCTCGATGACGTCGGTGAAGCCGAGCTCGTTCAGCTGACGGGTGATGGCGTAGCCGTAGGTTTCCTCGCTGCCGATGATTTCGAGCACGCACCCTTCGAGCGTGCCCTTCAACATCTCCGTCAGGTCGTCCATCGCGAGTCCTCCCCGGTCCTAGCGGTACTGCGTAGCACCGAGTACCACTATACGGTATCACCGAGTAGTGGGGCTGTCAGCCATCGGCGCACGTGTACCGGACGCTGCGATTCGCGACCCGAAGGACGAGATTTAGCGCGCCCCTACCCCCAACACGCTGAACTTGACAGAGAAGTCGTCGCTGACGGTCTCGCGCAGCGCGTCCAGGGACAGGACCTGTGAGGCGGGCCAGGTGGCCGCGATCGTGGACTTCCCCGCACCGGACGGGCCGATGAGGACCACCAAGCTGTGCTCGGGCATCTCGGGATAGATGAACTCGGTCATGCGGATCTCCTCAGAAGACAGGGGTGCCGGGCAGCGCGGATCGGGGCGCTGCCCGGCGTGAAGGGTGGTGAGGGCGGCGGGGTTGTGCAGCTTGGGCGGGGTGTCAGGCGGCCACGGTCGACGGGGCGGAGTCGAGGCGGACACCGCGCAGCGCGTCGAGGACGTACGTGTCGAGGCGGGCCTGGTGCTGGGTGGCGACGATGAGGTCGGCCGCGCGGCTGCGCGCGTAGTCGACCGCGTCCTGGCTGAAGCCGCCGGCTGCGAGGAGCCGGTCGACGGTGTTGGTGGCCAGGTGTTCGGCCCAGCGCTGGGCGGCGGACTCGCGGTGGGAGTAGGAGGTCAGGTCTGCCACCGCCTGCGCCCACTCCCCGCGGCCGATGTCCCGGGTGCCGCACAGGCGCCAGTTCCGCCGCCGCTCCTCCATGCCCTGAGGGTCGGTGTCCCAGTCGGCGGCCCACCGGGCGGCCCGGTCGGGGATCTGCCGGCGGATGACGTCCAGGACCTCCCGGCCGTTTGCTCCGAGGGCGGGCAAGGGGTCGGTCTCCTCCAGCACCCGGATCTGGTGGGAGAGCAGCCGGTAGGGGTAGTGGTGGTGGCTCCAGTTGCCGGTCTCACCGAGCGGCTGGACGGTCCAGAGCCGGATGGGCCAGACGGCGGGCCAGATGCCGGTGTCCTCCAGGACCTCGCCGACCCGCTTGTCCATGCGGAAGTACGAGAACTCGCTCTCGTCGAACCACAGGTTGGCGCAGGGGCTGGGGTGGTCGATGACCTGGCCGACGTTGTCGGCGAGGTTCACCGGGGTTCCGGTCTTGCGGGATCTCTCGATGATGCCGTCGGCGGGGGTGGCGATGTACCAGGTGACGGGTTTGGGCTTGCGTGCCATGCGGTCCTCCAGGGACAAGGGTCGGCTGCTGGGTACTCGTACGCGCTTGGGGCAGGGGCGGGTCAGCGGCGGGCGCCGGGGCGGGTGGTGAGCCAGGTCGTGACGGCGGCCGCGCCGATCCCGATCGCGCGGTGCAGTGCGGCGTCCAGCTCGATCCACGCGGTGCCCGGCCCGTTCACCTCGCGGGTGAGCATGCCGTCGTCGTCCATGCGGACCGCCTGGCAGTGCTCGATGTAGCCGACCTGCCGGGTCTTCTTCGCCAGTGTCGGTAGGTTCCGATATTCGAGCGTGCGGAATAGAGCAACGAGGCCCATGCCTCCAGCTCGACAGGGACACGGTGCCGCAGGAGGCCCAGGGGGCCGGAGCCTGCTGTCCCTGGGCTACTCGGTAGCGTCCTTCTGGTGAATCTCAACCTCTTCAACGCTGTGCCCGACGGCCTGACTCAGCGAGCTCGATCGTTCGTCCAAGCTCACGGAGTCAAAGTCGACGTCAGGCACGTCGAGGACCACAGACAGTGGTGGCTTGAGCGAGAAATCCCGGCCGCGGTCATCGACCGGATGGCTGCCTATGAGGAGCGCTGGGGCGGTCTGGTCCTACCACCGGCATCCCAGTACGACGGCGGCCCGAGGTACCTCGAAGCGGACTCCCCAGAAGGCTCTGAATCTGAAGGTTGGTGGTTTGAGGCCGGGATGCAGCGGACCGCGGTCCCGTACGGGTTCATGATCGGGCCGTCTGGCGAGTTCGGCATTCATGCAGGTCAGTGGGCGCCCCTCCATGCCACCGTCGAGGGCTGGGTGGAGTCGCTCGCGCTGACGCACCACGCGTCCATGTGGGCGAAGCAGATCAGCAAGGTCACCGGGGACGATGTCGATGGCATCGCGCTGGACGGGTTCGAGCCGGTGCGCGAAGTGATGGGACTCGCCGACACTTGGTGGCGAGGAGCCGACTCACTGGTCGCGGTCTATACAGGTGAGGCCGAGGCCCTCTCCTTTCCGCGGGGCCGCACTGCGTTGATCTACTCCGGCTTGGATGAGTGGGGCCTGCGAGGAGGCGTCAAGGACAGCACCAGCTGAGGACATCAAAGGTGATCCAGAGTCTCGCCAGCGTCTGATCTGCGGGCCACCTCGGCTGCGTAGGCGGCTCTGACGGCTCCTGCTGCCCATCGGTCGGCAGCGGCGGGGCTGATGCCGAGGAGGCGTTCGAGGACGCCCGCCGGCATCGTGGTGCAGATGTCGAGCAGGGCCGCGCAACGGCCGGACTCGGAGGGAAGCCCGATCTTCCGGAGTCGGGCGAGGAGCTGGCCGCTGGTCAGGTGCTTTCCCGGCTGCTGGGTTGGGAAGAGCCAGGGTGTGTTGGACTCGTTCGCCGTCACGGTGTGCTGGTGATCGTCGGCGATGTCGACGAGTCGGAGGACCAGGGTGTCCAGGGGCGGCGGCAGCCTCAATGGGATCTCGTGGAGTTGAAGGGCGACGCCCTTGTCGTCCTGGATGACGTGTGCGGTGGTCAGTCGGCAGGTTCGGGCGGGGGTCTGGCCATAGAGCAGGACCATCAGCCCGGCGACGCGGTCTTTCGTCTCGATCGAGTCGTCGTTGAGGAGCCGACGGGCAATGCTCCAGCGAGCGTCGGCGTCCAGCGGGAGGTGGGAGACGCGCCGGGGGCGGGCGGGGATGCTGATGTTGAAGGCGAACTTGCTGCGTACCGCCCAGGTGACGAACGGTGCGGCGGTGTAGGGGCCTTGGTGGTCTTCGGAGGTGAGCCAGAGGTCGATGTGTGCTTGCCGGCAGGTGGCCAGAGTTTCCCGCTGGTCTTTGATCCAGTCGAGCAAGGCGATGGCCTTGACGATCTGGGTCTGGATGATGTCGGCCGCTTGGGCGGATATCGACTTGCCGCGGGATCGTCGCCTCAGGCGTGCGATGCGGTCCCAGCGAGCGAAGGCGGTGATCAGCCTACGGTCCTCGGTGTCGTCGATCGTGTTGAGCTTCCGGTCGATCCACTGCTCCAGCCGGGCCATGTACTCGTCGCGGACGGGCAGGATGCCGGCGGAGACGAGGACGGCGCGGAAGTAGTCGAGAGCCATGTCCCTCTGCCCGGTCCTGCGGGCATCGAAGGCCTCGTGGGTGAGGTCGCAGGTTCCGGAGGCGAGATCGGTGACCAGGCGGGTGGCGGTCGCCGACTCCCGCAGATAGAGCAGTGTCCGTCGCGAGTTGCAGTTCAGCAGCGCGTCCACGATCTTGTCGAGTTCAGGCCGGGTGCTGCCGTCCGGCGAGGTCAGCAGGTTCCTCAGGTGCCGTTCGCCGGCGCATCGGCGGCAGAGGCCGTAGTGGAAGAGCTTCTCGACGGTGCCGCACTGCTGACACGGCTTGCGGGCCTCTGGGGCTACCTCCCAGCAGTTCTCGCAGAACGGCCCCCGAGGTGTCCGGGCGACCACGCGCAAGGTGCGCCCGCAGTCGGTGCAGGGCTCCAGTGTGATCAGACAGGCCCGGCAGCGCGGGGTGCCGGCGGCGGCATGGAAGCAGGGGCGGACCTTGCCGCAGCCGCCGCACTGCATCGTGGGCGGCTTGCGGCATGCCTTGCAGAGCGGCCCGTCCTCGGTGCGGGCCGAAACGGCCCGATGGCGGCCGCAGCCGACGCATTCCTCCTGGCAGGTGGCGTCCTTGTCACGGCAGTCGCTACAGATGGGCGAGCCGTCGGATGTACGTCCGGCGACGGGCCGGGAGCGACCGCAGTGCGTGCAGGACTGGGCGGTCGAGCGGTTGTAGCAGGTGCCGCAGACCCGAAGCCGCTTGATGGAGTGGCTGAGCCGGACGGTGCGGTCGCAGTGCGGGCACCTCGGCGGCGGGACACCGTCAGCGCCGGCCTGGTGCAGTCGCTCGGCCAGAAGCAGGGTCCGGGGCCCGTGGTGGTGGGCCTGCCCGGCCAGCAGGCCCGGCTGGTTCTGAACGTCCCAGAGCAGGCGCCGGGTGATGGAGGTGCTGCCCTTGGTGACCTCGGCGATCACCTCCTGAAGCACGGACTCGCCGAGCCCGAGGGCAAGGCCGTTGAGGTGGTTCAGGAGGTCGGCGGCCGGGTCCTCGGTGCACTCGGCCTGGTAGCAGGAACGGCAGACTTCACGACCGGTGCGGTCAAGCCCGTAGCGCGGGGTCTTGCTGTTGCCGCAGCCGCCGCACGCCCATTGCGTGTCGGCGCGTCTCCCGCCGCATGGGGCACAGGTCCGCCGGCCAGAGTCGTTGGTGTTCGTCAGTGGCCCCAGCCTGCCGCAGCGCGAGCAGGGCGGCCGGACGACGTTGACGGCGCCGGCCTGGACGAGAAGACGGATCAAGCGCTCAACCGAAGCCGGGCCTTCGGCCCGGCCCGAGGTCAGCAGCCCCGGATCGCGCTCCAGCGTCCGGGCCAGAAGGACAGCACGCGGCTTGGCATGTACGGCCTGGGAGATCGCGTGCTGGACCGTCTGAGGCGGCAAGTCGGGCTCGACCGCGGCGACGAGGTCGATGATCACCGCAGTCGGGTCTGTTTCGGCCCTTGGGACAGTGGTCACGAGGGTCCGACGATCCGGGCCCGCTTGGGCCGGAAGGCGCCGACGCCGGTGGTCTCGGTGCCGTCCGCGGCCTTGTTCGCCCGGGGCCTGCCCGCGGCGACCGGCTCGATCAGGTCGTCCATCGAGCAGCCAAGGATGTCTAGCAGGGCCATCAGCACCTTGAGGTTGAGCCGTTCCGGCGTCTCGACCACCAGGCGGTAGACCTGGCTGGCCGACAGGTCGATGCCCCGCTCGGCCAGCAGAGGCCGCAGGTCGGTGGTGGAGAACATGCCCCGGGTCGCCATGACCTCGCGCAGATGCCACTTGTAGTCGAGCTTGACCGTCATCGTCATCCGTTCCGTTCCTGGCTCGTGAGGCCGGAGTCGCTGCCGAAGGCCAGGTCGATGGCCTTGAGCATCATCGTGTTCGCGAAGTCGTCGCTGACCGCGGTGTAGAGGGCGGTCGTGGACGCGTAGAGGTGGCCGACCTGTTCCTGGATGAACCTAGGGTCGACGCCGTCCTCGATGTTGTGCGTCACGTAGGCATGACTTGTGTCCGCAGAGGCCGTGTGCGGATGACCCCTTGTAGCGATTGGGCAGGACGGAGAGCGATGCCGCTTTCGCGATGCAGACGGTCGGGTGTGTTGCATTCCAGCGTTGATGCTGTGACGCAGTTCACCCTCCCGTCTGTCAGTCAGCAGGGATGAACCCCTCTGACTGGTCGAGCCGAAAGGGGATTCCGGGCTTCTCGGGTGTCCAGCCCTTGGCCCGGGCCGCGCGGATCGTCGCGGCCACTTCTGCGGGCAGGACGGCTCGGGCCGGGCTTCCGAACCAGTTGCTTGGATGCGGCTGGTTCGTTGTGACCACCAAGGTGGTGCCTGACGTCTCGTCCTGTTCGACCGCGTAAGCCAGTGGGCACCAGGCCAGGCCGCGGCCGTAGGTCGCCCGTCCGCGGACCCTCCATCGGTAGCTGATGCCGTCGACGGTGATGCGGCGCGAACCTTTCCTGACGAGTGCCATGCCCTCCTCATTTCCTTTTCTCCTAGCTGAACAGTATTCAAGGGCCGTCATCGCGTCGTGTGCATTCCGGCTGGTGAGGCCCTGCCTCACTGCCTCAGCCCGCCTCAACTGCAGCTCCCGATGGCGGTGGACCGAGGTGCAGGGAGGCGGCTCACCCGGCTCGTTCCGGCGACGGATTCTCGAAGATGAACGATCTCCTCGTGCTGGGCGGCCAGCCGGGCCAGGGCCTGTCCGCGGAAGTCGGTGAGTTCTTCGACCGTCTGCTCCGACTGGGCCAGCCGTTCCCGGAGCTTGGTGGTCTCTGCCTTGAGGCGGGTGATCTGGGCTTCGCGGGGGTCGGGGATCTCGCCGGTGTCTTGCAGTGCCTGGACACGTCGTTCGAACTCGACGCGGAGGTGAACGTAAGGGCGAGTGCCGTAGAACGCGGTTCGGTCGACGGCGGCCTCGTTGGCGAGAGTCTTGATGTCGCACTTTCCGCCGGGCGGGATCTCGCCTCGGAGGAGTCGGTCCATGGCGGCTCGGATGCGGTTCTCGTTCTCGGTGCGCTGGGTTGCGGAGATTCTCATGCGGATTCCTCGTCCGTGGTGCTGGCGGCGTCGATCTCGGCGACGACCCGGAGGGCTCGGTCGTAGTCGGCTTGGAGGCGGGTGCGTTCGGTCTTGCGTGTGGTGCCGAGTTGGCCGATGAAGATCTCGGTGCGTTCGGCGTGGTCGGCCCAGACGGGGCGGTGGCCGGGGTGGTGGGTGGCCTGCGGGCAGCGGGCGGAGTCACACATCCCGATCAGCGGGCGGTCCGCGGTGGGGGTGCCCGCGAGTTTGAGGCAGAGCGCCCGGGAAGGGTCGGTGAACCAGCAGTAGTTCGCCGGTCCGAGGTGCAGGACGTTGGCGCGCTTGGCAAGGAGGTTGAGGACGTCGCGGTCGTTGCGCTGGGTTTTCGGGGCCGTGGCCGAGGCGGCATCGAGTTGGGCGTCGATGCCGGCGAAGAACTCGGTGAGGCTGCGGGCGCCGGGACCGGCGGGCAGAACACCTTCCTGGTAGTTTCGGAACTCCTCCAGTACCAGCTGGAGATTGCGCTCGCTCTCGTGCTTGTTGACCTCGGCCAACAGCTCGGCCTGGGCTCCGCCAGGGCGCGAGGCATACCCCTCCGTTGTCGCCACGGCGATATGTTTCATGTGGATCTTGGTGGCCAGGACGCCGCCGGGCCGGTAGGCCATTTCCAGGGACAAAGTGCGCCGCAGCATCCGCAAGTTGACTGGTCCCTCGGGGATTGTCGCCAGGCCAAGTCGTCGGCCGGCTGCGGAGTTGGCCCAGTTCTTGAACCACTTGAAGCGGACGTTGAAGGAGAACCTGCCGATCAGCAGGGCTCCTTCTGTCGGGGCGTCGTGCAGTTGCTCGAGGAGTTCGATCGCGCGATAGACCGGCTCGATGACGACCCACTCGTCGGCGGTGCCGCCCAGCGGCTGTCCTTTGACGATCTTGCTTACGATCCGGTAGCGGGTCAGGCCCGGGACGGACTCTTCGGGCGGTCGGCGGCAGCCGATGCGCAACTCCATCAGCTCACTCGCGCGCATGCCCGAGATGGCGGCAGCGGTGATGATCGCAGCGGTGCGGACGATGCCGACCAGGGCGACGGCCTGGGGCCGGGACAGTGGCACAGTCCAGGGCAGTGATGATGTTCCGTCAACTGCGGCGACCGGGCCGGCATCGCGGCCGAACGGTCTCTCGACGCCGACCTGCGCGAGGGCGTCTTCCAGCGCAGGCCGCATGGTGGGCAGCCACGGATGGCAGAACTGGCTCAGCCCGGCCCGGCGGGCGAGGGTGCCCATGGCCACCGGGAGAAGAGGATCGTCCTCGGCCCAGCCCTGGGCGAGGCGTTTCGAGATGTAATGATCATCCAGCATGGGCAGGGCTGTGCACGTTCACGGCTCTGGCAAGATTTTCGTAGGCGGAGATCATCTCGGTGACACGGTCGGCCGGTCCGCATGATGGGCAGCCTGTGACTGTGCTCTGTTGAACTGGTCAGCCCGTTACCGCAGTTGTCCGATGTGAAGGTGGTTTCGGTTGAGGTATCCGATGCCGCGGTGGTGGTCCGTGCCCGCACGAGATCAGGTGAACCGGCGGGATGCCCGGGATGCGGCTGGCTCAGCGAGTGGTGCCACAGCCGCTACGCACGGCGCCTCTCCGACGTCACGCTCGCAGGCCGCCCTCTGCACATCGACCTGTCCGTACGCCGCCTGTACTGCGAGAACACGACCTGCCCGAAGACGACCTTCGCCGAGCAAGTACCGGGACTGACCGCGCGCTACCAGCGCCGGACACCCCGACTGCAATCCCTGGTCGAGGACCTCGGGGTAGTCCTGGCAGGCCGGGGCGGATCCCGAATGCTTCGGATCTTGAACATCAGGCTCTCTCGGGTCGCCGTCTTGTCCCAGCTCATGCGGGTGCCACTGCCGAAACCGGTCACGCCCCAGGTCCTGGGGGTCGACGACTTCGCTCTCTACGGAGGCACCTACGGAACCCTCCTGGTCGATGCCACCACCCGCCTCCCACTGACCCTTTGGGAAGGACGCGACGCTGAACAGCTCGGCCGCTGGCTGCGCGAGCATCCGGGCGTCGAGGTCGTTTGCCGCGATGGGTCCCTCACCTACCGGCAGGGCATCACAGCTGGCGCCCCCGAAGCCGTGCAGGTCAGCGACCGCTTTCACCTCTGGCAGGGCCTATCCCGCCGAGTTCAGGACATCGCCTCCGCCCACCGCGGATGCCTGCCCGCAGCCCTGCCAACCGTCAGTGAAGACGATCACCAACCGGTCGAGGAGACCACTGACAACGCCGCGGCGGGCAGCCGGGCCGGGCGTCATGCCCAGAGCCTGTTCGAGGCGGTCCAAGCCCTGACCCGCACCGGCCGGAGCCACAGCTCCGTGGCTCGTGAGCTCGGCCTGGACCGCCGAACCGTTCGTAAGTACGCCCGCGCACGCACCTGGCAGGAAGTCATGCGCCGGCCGCCCCGCAAGCCCTCAACGCTGGATCCCTACCTCGGCTACCTGCGGCAACGCTGGGATGAAGGACAGCACAGTGCGAAGATTCTGCACGAAGAACTGCAGGTCAAGGGCTACCTTGGCCACTACCAGCGCGTGAAGATGGCTGTCGCACCCCTCCGACGAGGCTTGCCCATCGACGAGCCACGCGAGCGGCCGCCCTCACCTCGTGAAACGGCCCGCTGGATCACCACCCATCCGCACCGCCGCAGCTTGCACATCAACGAGCGGCTTCCCAGGCTCCTCGACCACTGCCCCGAACTCAAGCTCACCCACGACCTGGTCCGCCGCTTCGCCACCATGCTCGACAACCGCGACGCGGCATTCCTGCCAGCATGGCTGGGCGATCTCAAAACGAGCGGACTGGCACCACTCGTCGGCCTGGCCAGGGCCTTCCACGAAGATCGCCATGCAGTCGCTCAGGGCATCACGACCTCATACAACTCCGGAGTCAACGAAGGCCGCATCACGGACGTCAAACTGCAGAAACGCATCATGGCCGGACGAGCCGGCGTCCGTCTCCTCCGCCACCGCGTGGTCCTGATCGCTCACCTCCGCCGACGCCATGCGGACCGGCCGACCGTGTCACCGAGATGATCTCCGCCTACGAAAATCTTGCCAGAGCCAAAAAAGTCCGTACGCCGACACTCATGAAGAGCCTTCAACTCACCCGCCCACGAACGGGCATCAACCAGAACCCCACCCATGAACAGACCAACGACTCACCTGCCCAACCGTCACGACAAGGACCGTTGCAGTACTAGGGCGCGTATTGAGTCGTGATCACTGGCTGGCTCGGGTGAGGTCCTTGATCCAGATCATGGAAGCTCGGAGGTGGAGGCCGGCTTGATA
>NZ_JBEXSI010000098.1:0-14592 GCF_040613515.1 Streptomyces sp. NPDC006261 | reverse complement strand
CGGACTGCCGAGCCGGGTGTCGCCACCGGTACCCTGCGCCGGGACCAGGACAGCATGGCGCGTTTCCTGCTCTCCGCTGCCGAGGCCTTCGTGCGTGGGGTCGACGTCGACTGGGCGGGAGTCTTCACCGGTACCGGTGCCCGGCGCGTCGACCTGCCCACCTACCCCTTCCAGCACGAGCGTTTCTGGAACATCCCGGCCGTCATCGACCGGGTCGACGCCATCGATCCGCAGGACGGGGAGTTCTGGACCGCCGTCGAACGGGAGGACCTTCCCGCCCTGGCCACGACGCTGCGGACGGACGAGAACGCGATCGCAGCAGTGCTGCCCGCGCTCTCCGCCTGGCGCCGGAGCCGCAACGACCACTCCGCCATCGACTCCTGGCGCTACCGGGTGACCTGGTCACCGGTGGCGAAGGTCCCGCAGAGCACCCTCACGGGGACCTGGCTGGTGGTCGGTGCCGCAGGCGTCGACGACACCGAGGCCACCGGCCTGCTGACCGGAGCGGGCGCCGAGGTCACCCGCCTCGTCCTGGACGAGACCTGCGCGGACCGCGCGGTCCTCGCCGAACGGCTCGCCGACGCGGGCGAGTTCACCGGCATCGTCTCCGTGCTCGCCGCCGCCGAGGAGCGCAGCACCCGCCACCCCGGCCTCACCCTCGGCCTCGCGCTGACCGTCTGTCTGGTCCAGGCCCTCGGCGACGCCGGAGTCGACGCCCCGCTGTGGTTCCTCACCCGGGGCGCCGTCTCCACCGGTCCGGGCGACCCGCTGACCCACCCGGTGCAGGCACAGGTCGCCGGAGTCGGCTGGACCACGGCCGTGGAACACCCGCAGCGCTGGGGCGGGGTCGTCGACCTCCCGCCGGTGGTTGACCGGCGCGCCGCCGGACGCGTGGTCGCCGCGCTCGCGGGCGCGCTCGGTGACGAGGACCAGCTCGCCGTACGCCCCTCCGGAGTCTTCACCCGCCGCATCGTCCGCGCCCCGGCCGCGCGAAAGGGCCGCGCCCGCGCCTGGACTCCGCGCGGTACGACCCTGGTCACCGGTGGATCCGGGACCCTCGCCCCCGGCCTCGCCCGCTGGCTCGCCGAGCAGGGCGCCGACCACGTGGTGCTCGCCAGCCGCCGGGGCGTCGAGGCGCCCGGCGCCGCCGAACTCGTCGCGGAGCTCACCGAGTCCGGCACCGAGGCCGCCGCCGTCGCCTGCGACGTGACCGACCGGGCAGCGCTCGCCGCGCTCCTCGCGGACCTCAAGGCGGACGGACGCACCGTACGCACCGTCGTCCACACCGCCGCCGTCATCGAGCTGTCCACCCTGGCCGAGACCACGATGGAGTCCTTCGCCGACGTCGTGCACGCCAAGGTGACCGGGGCCCAGCACCTCGACGAGCTCCTCGACGAGGACGAGCTCGACGACCTGATCCTCTACTCCTCCACCGCCGGCATGTGGGGCAGCGGGCACCACGCGGCCTACGTGGCGGGCAACGCCTACCTCTCCGCGCTCGCCGTGCACCGGCGGGCCCGCGGTCTGCGCACCACCTCCGTGCACTGGGGCAAGTGGCCCGACGACGCCGAACGCGAACGGGCCGACCCGCACCACATCCGCCGCAGCGGACTCGCCTACCTGGACCCGCAGCTCGCCCTGCGCGGGCTGGGCCGGGCCCTCGACGACGACGAGACCGTCATCGGACTCACGGACATCGACTGGGACACCTACTACCCGGTCTTCACCGCCGGCCGCCCCACCCGCCTGTTCGACGAGGTGCCCGAGGTCGCCCGCCAGCTCGCCCCCGCCAGCGGACCTGCGGCCGCCCGACCCGCGACGAGCGGCCTCGCCGCACGGCTGAACGGACTGGAAGGCCCCGAGCAGGACCGGCTCCTGCTCACCCTCGTCCGCACCGAGGCGGCCGCCGTCCTCGGGCACGACTCCGCCGAGTCCTTCCCCGAGCGGCGCGCCTTCCGCGACGCCGGCTTCGACTCGGTGACCGCGGTGGACCTGCGCAACCGCATCGTCGCGGCCACGGGTCTGACGCTCCCCTCGACCATGGTCTTCGACCACCCCAGCCCCGTGGCGCTTTCAGCCTTCCTGAAGACCGCAGCCCTCGGCGGCGGCACCGAGGCCGAGGGGGCCGCGCGCACCGTTCCCGTCGGACCGGGGGGAGATGACGACCCGATCGCCATCATCGGCATGAGCTGCCGCTACCCCGGCGGTGTGAGCTCGCCCGAGGAGCTGATCAGGTTCGCCCTGGACGGCGCCGACGCGATCACCGAGTTCCCCTCCGACCGCCACTGGGACGCCCGCGGCCTCTACGACCCCGACCCCGACCGGCAGGGCCGGACCTACTCCGTCCGCGGCGGATTCCTGCACGACGCCGCGGAGTTCGACCCCGCGTTCTTCGGTATCTCCCCGCGCGAGGCCCTGTCCATGGACCCGCAGCAGCGCCTGCTCCTGGAGACCTCCTGGGAGGCGTTCGAGCGCGCCGGGATCGACCTGGAGACGCTCCGGGGCACCACCGCCGGCACCTTCATCGGCGCCAGCTACCAGGACTACTCGACGAGCGTGCAGAACGGCGCCGAGGGCTCCGAGGTCCACATGGTCACCGGTACGGCGGCCAGCGTGCTGTCCGGCAGGGTGTCCTACCTGTACGGATTCGAGGGGCCCGCGGTCACCGTCGACACCGCCTGCTCCTCCTCCCTGGTCGCGATGCACCTGGCCTGCCAGTCCCTGCGCAGCGGGGAGAGCTCACTGGCCCTGGCGGGCGGCGCGGCCGTCATGGGCACCCCGCACGCCTTCGTCGGCTTCAGCAGGCAGCGCGCGCTCGCGCTCGACGGCCGCTGCAAGCCGTTCTCCGACGACGCCGACGGGATGACCCTCGCCGAGGGCGTCGGGCTCGTCCTGATGGAGCGCCTTTCCGACGCCCGCCGCAACGGCCACCGCGTCCTCGCGGTCGTCCGCGGCTCGGCGATCAACCAGGACGGCGCGTCCAACGGCCTCACCGCCCCCAACGGCCCCTCCCAGCAGCAGGTCATCCGCCAGGCCCTGGCCAACGCCGGTCTGTCGGGCGGCGAGGTGGACGCGGTGGAGGCGCACGGTACGGGTACCCGGCTGGGTGACCCGATCGAGGCCCAGGCGCTGCTGGCCACCTACGGCCAGGACCGTGAGGAGGGGCGCCCGCTGTGGCTGGGCTCCCTCAAGTCGAACATCGGGCACACCCAGGCCGCCGCCGGGGTGGCGGGCGTCATCAAGATGGTCATGGCCATGAACGAGGGGGTGCTGCCCGGGACCCTCCACACCACCACTCCCTCCACGCACGTCGACTGGACCGCCGGAGCGGTGGAACTCCTCACCGCGCGGACCGACTGGCCGGACAGCGACCGCCCCCGGCGGGCCGGCGTGTCGTCCTTCGGGATCAGTGGCACCAACGCCCACCTGATCCTCGAACAGGCCGGCCCGGACAGCCGCACCGACGACCACCTGGACGCCGGTGAGGACCACCTCGTGCCGTGGCCGGTCTCGGCCAGGTCCGGCCCTGCCCTGCGCGCCCAGGCCGCCCGGCTGCTCGCCCTCACCGACGCCGACCAGGACCTCTCGCCCGCACGGGTGGGCCGGTCCCTCGCCACGACCCGCACGGTCTTCGACCACCGCGCGGTCCTGCTAGGCCGCACCCGGGACGACTTCCGGCACTCCCTCGAAGCACTGGCCACCGGCCGCAGCGCGCCCGGTGTCGTGCACGGCACCGCGGGCGAAGGCTCCCGCGGGCCCGTGTTCGTCTTCCCCGGCCAGGGCTCCCAGTGGTGGGGCATGGGCCGCGAACTGCTGGCTGAGTCGCCCGTGTTCAAGGAGGCTGTGGACGCCTGCGCCGTCGCCCTGGCCCCGTACACCGACTGGTCACTGCACGACGTCCTGGCCGGGAACGGAGACCCGGAGCTGCTCGAACGCGTCGACGTCGTCCAGCCCGCCCTCTTCTCGATGATGGTCGCCCTCACGGCCCTCTGGCGTTCGTACGGCGTCGAGCCGTCCGCGGTCGTGGGCCACTCGCAGGGCGAGATCGCGGCCGCCCACGTGGCGGGCGCGCTCAGCCTGGAGGACGCCGCCGCCGTCGTCGCCCTGCGCAGCCAGGCACTGCCCCGGCTCTCCGGCCTCGGCGGGATGATGTCCGTCGCGGCGCCCGTCGAGCGGGTGACCGCACTGCTGGAACCCTGGGGCGACCTGCTGTCCGTCGCCGCCGTGAACGGTCCCTCCTCGGTGATCGTCTCCGGTGACGCCGCGGCCCTGGACGAACTGCTCGCCGCCTGCGCGCGGGAGGACGTCCGGGCCCGCAAGGTGGCCGTGGACTACGCCTCGCACGGCCCGCACGTCGAGGCCGTACGCGAGGAACTGTCCCGCCTCCTCGCCCCGGTGCGCTCGACGGTGCCGCGCGTGCCGTTCTACTCCACGGTGACCGGCGCCCGGCTGACCGAGGCCGCCTTCGACGGCGACTACTGGTACACCAACCTGCGCACGACGGTACGCATGGAGGAGGCGACCCGGGCGCTGCTGGCGGACGGGCACCGCGTCTTCGTCGAGATGAGCCCTCACCCCGTGCTGGCCGCCTCCGTCCAGGAGACCCAGGAGACGGTGGAGGAGGCCGTCGCCGAGTCCGCGGTGGTGCTCGGCACCCTGCGCCGCGACGAGGGCGGCCTCCGCCGTTTCCTCGCCTCGCTCGCCGAGGCACACGCCAGCGGCACGACGGTGGACTGGACCACGGCGTTCCCGGCCGGGTCCGAGACTCCCGTCGACCTCCCCACGTACGCCTTCCAGCGCCGCGCCTTCTGGCCCGAGCCCCGGCCCGCGGACGCCACCGCCGCGTCCGGCGGGGGCCACGGCGCGGACGCCGCGTTCTGGGAGCTCGTCGAGAAGGAGGACCTGGAGACCCTGGCCGACGAACTGGGCGTCGGCGCGGACGCCGCGCGCTCCTCGCTCGGCGCCGTACTGCCCGCCCTGTCGACCTGGCGGGCCAGGGAACGCGAGCGCTCGGCCGTCAACGCCTGGCGCTACCGCGTCGACTGGACCCGGCTGGACGAACCGAACGCCGCCCCGCGGGGCCGCTGGCTCGCCGTCCTCCCGGCCGGCCGGGAGGGCGACCCCTGGATCTCCGCCGTACTCGCCGCACTCGGCCCGGACACCGTCCGCCTGGAGGCCGAGAACGGGCCGGGCGGCACGGACCGCGCCGCCTGGGCCAAGAGGATCGCGGACCTCGCCGAGGAAGGACCGGAGTTCACCGGCGTACTGTCCCTGCTGGCCCCCGTCGAGGAGCGCCTGCCCGACCACCTCTCGGTGCCCGCGGGGCTGGCCCTGACCCTCACTCTCGTCCAGGCGCTGGGCGACGCCGGACTCCGCGCCCCGCTGTGGTGCGTCACCAGGGGCGCCGTGTCCGTCGGCACGGACGACCGGCTCGCCCGGCCCGTCCAGGGCGCGCTGTGGGGACTCGGCCGCGTGGCCGCCCTGGAGCACCCTGACCGCTGGGGCGGCCTCATCGACCTCCCCGACGTGCTGGACGATCGCGCCGCCGCCCGGCTCGCCGGCGTACTGGCGGCCCCCGGTGGCGAGGACCAGATCGCTCTCCGACCGTCAGGGCTCTACGGCCGCCGCCTCACGCACGCGGCCCCCACGGCCGAGCGGCCCGAGCGGCGCTGGCAGGGCAGGGGCACGACCCTGATCACCGGCGGCACCGGCGGAATCGGCGGCCGGGTCGCCCGCTGGATGGTCGAACGCGGCGCCGCACACGTCGTACTGACCAGCCGCCGAGGCGAGGACGCCCCCGGGGCGGCCGAGCTCCGCGCCGAACTGGAAGGGCTCGGAGCCCGGGTCACCGTCGCCGCCTGCGACGCCGCCGACCGCGACGCGCTGGCCGGTGTGCTCGCCGCCGTCCCCGCCGACCTCCCGCTGACATCCGTCTTCCACGCCGCCGGTGTGGCGGAGGGCGACGACACCGTGGACGCCCTGACCCTCGACCGGCTGGACGCGCTGATGCGCTCCAAGCTGACGGCCGCCCTCCATCTGCACGAACTGACCGCCGGTCTCGACCTGGACGCCTTCGTCCTGTTCTCCTCGGGTGCCGCGACGTGGGGAAGCGGCGGCCAGCCCGGTTACGCGGCGGCCAACGCCTTCCTCGACGCCCTAGCCGAACACCGCAGGGCGCAGGGGCTCACCGCGGCGTCCGTCGCCTGGGGAACCTGGGCCGAGGTCGGCATGGCCACGGTCGACGAGGTCCACGAACGGCTGCGGCGTCAGGGCGTCATGCCCATGGAACCGCCGCTGGCGCTCGCCGCGCTCCAGCGGATGCTGGAGGACGACGACACGGCGCTCACCGTGACGCTCATGGACTGGGAACGCTTCACCCCGAGCTTCACCGCGACCCGGCCGAGCCCGTTGCTCTCCCGGATCCCGGAGGCGGTCCGGGCACTGGCCGCCGGGGACGGCGCACCGGCCGACGACGACGGGTCCGCCGTCCCGCCGCTCAGGCGGCGCCTCGACGCCCTGCCCACCGCGGAACGTGACCGCGCCCTGCTCGAAGCGGTCCGCACGGAAGCCTCCGCGACCCTCGGGCACGACGCGGCGGAGGCCATCCCCGCCGCCCGCGCCTTCCGCGACGTCGGCTTCGACTCCGTCACGGCCGTCGAACTGCGCAACCGCCTGCGGACGGCCCTGGGCCTGCCGCTGCCGGCGGCCCTGGTCTTCGACCATCCCACCCCGGCCGCCCTCGCCCAGCACATCGGCTCCCTGCTCTTCGGAGCCGCCCACGGACCGGCCGGGACCGACCGGTCCGACGACCCCGACGCGGAGATCCGCGACGCGCTCGCCGCCATTCCCATCAGCCGACTCCGCAGGGCGGGACTCCTGGACATGGTGCTCGAACTCGCCGCCGACGACACCGCGGACACCGCCGACCCGGCCCCCGGGGCGGCCGGGGCCGAGGAATCGCTCGACGACATGGACGCCGAGAGCCTGCTGCGGCTCGCGACCGAGATGTAGTGCCCTCCCGGCGGCGTACGTCCTGTCCGCCGCACGTACGCCGCCGGTCGCACGGCGCCTGCACACTGAATGAGATCTGGAGAGTCCGATGAGCACGTCCCCCAACAAGTACGTCGAGGCGCTGCGGTCGTCGCTGAAGGAGATCGAGCGGCTCCGCCAGCAGAACCAGCAGCTGGTGGCGGCCGCCGAGGAGCCCATCGCCGTCGTCGGGATCGGCTGCCGCTACCCGGGCGGGGTGACCTCCCCGGAGGACCTGTGGGACCTGGTCACCGAGGGCCGCGACGTCATGGCGGGCTTCCCCGCCGACCGCGGCTGGGACCTGGACCGCCTGGCGGGCGACGGCCCCGGCCGCAGCCTCGCCCAGGAGGGAGCCTTCCTGGACGGCATGGCGGACTTCGATCCCGCGTTCTTCGGGATCTCGCCCCGCGAGGCCGTCGCCATGGACCCCCAGCAGCGGCTGCTCCTGGAAGTGGCCTGGGAGGCGCTGGAACGGGCCGGGATCGACCCGGTCACCCTGCGCGGCAGCCGGACCGGGGTGTTCGTCGGCACGGCCGGACAGGACTACGCCTCCGTCATCAAGGCGTCCGACGAGGACGCCGAGCAGTTCTCCACCACCGGGCACGCCGCGAGCGTCATCTCCGGCCGGCTCTCCTACACCCTCGGCGCCGAAGGGCCCGCCGTCACCGTCGACACGGCGTGCTCCTCCTCGCTGGTGGCCCTGCACTGGGCGGCGCAGTCCCTGCGCAACGGCGAGTGCGGCATGGCCCTCGCGGGCGGCGCCTCCGTGATGGCGACCCCCGGCCCCTTCGTCTCCTTCACGGCCCAGAGCGGGCTGGCCGCCGACGGCCGCTGCAAGTCGTTCTCCGACGACGCCGACGGCACCGGCTGGGGGGAGGGCGCCGCAGTCCTCGTCCTGGAACGGCTCTCCGACGCCCAGCGGGCCGGCCACCCCGTCCTGGCGGTGCTGCGCGGCAGCGCGATCAACCAGGACGGCGCCTCCAACGGCCTCTCCGCCCCGCACGGCCCCTCGCAGCGGCGCGTCATCCGCGCCGCCCTGGAGAACGCCCGGCTCGCGCCCGCCGACGTCGACGTCGTCGAGGCCCACGGGACGGGCACCACCCTCGGCGACCCCATCGAGGCGCAGGCCCTGCTCGCCACCTACGGCCAGGACCGCGAACACCCCCTCCGCCTGGGCTCGGTCAAGTCGAACATCGGCCACACGATGGCCGCCTCGGGAGCCGCCGGCGTCATCAAGATGATCATGGCGATACGTCACGGGTGGATGCCGCGCAGCCTGCACGTGGGCGAGCCCTCCCACGACGTGGACTGGACGAGTGGATCGGTCGAACTCCTCGACGAAGCGGCCGCCTGGCCCGAGACCGGCCGCGCACGGCGCGCCGCCGTCTCCTCCTTCGGCGTCAGCGGCACCAACGCCCACGTGATCGTCGAACAGGCCCCCGCCGAACCCGCGAGCGCCCCCGACGAGGACGCCACGCCCCCCGCCGTCATCCCCTGGGTGCTCTCGGGCCGGTCCGCCGCCGCACTCGCCGAACAGCGCGACCGCTTGTTCGCGCACATCGGCCGCAACCCCGCACTGCGTCCGGTCGACGTCGGCCACTCCCTCGCCGTCGGCCGCTCCGCCTTCGAGTACCGTTGCGTCCTGCTCGCCGACCCCGCCGGCGCCACCGGCACCGACGCCCTCCCCGAGATCGCCGCCGGTGTCGCCGACGAAGGTCTGCTCGCCGTCCTCTTCTCCGGCCAGGGCTCCCAGCGCCTGGGCATGGGCCGCGAACTCCACGCCCGGTTCCCGGTGTTCGCCGCGGCCTTCGACGCCACCGCCGACGCACTCGACCCCCACCTGGAACGACCGCTGCGCGACATCGTCTGGGGCGACGACCCCGGACCGCTCGACGAGACCCGCTGGACCCAGCCGGCGCTCTTCGCCGTCGAGGTCGCCCTGTACCGCCTCGTCGAATCCCTCGGCGTCACCCCCGACTTCGTCGGCGGCCACTCCATCGGCGAGATCGCGGCCGCCCACGTGGCAGGAGTCCTCTCCCTGGAGGACGCCTGCCGCCTCGTCGCCGCCCGCGCCTCACTGATGGCCGCCCTGCCCGCCGGCGGCGTCATGGTCGCCGTGCAGGCCACCGAGGACGAGATCACCCCCCTGCTCGCCGGCCAGGTGTCCGTCGCCGCCGTCAACGGCCCCCGGTCCGTGGTGCTCGCGGGCGACGAGAGCGCCGTTCAGGGCATCGCCGCCCACTTCGAGGAGCAGGGCCGCAAAACGCGGCGCCTGCGCGTCTCGCACGCCTTCCACTCGCCGCTCATGGAGCCGATGCTCGCGGAGTTCCGCACCGTCGCGGAGAGCCTGGCCTACGCGGAGCCCCGCATCCCCGTCGTGTCCAACGTGACCGGCCGGATCGCCGACGTCACGGAGCTGTGCTCCGCCGCCTACTGGGTACGCCATGTCCGCGAGGCCGTACGGTTCGCCGACGGCGTCGCCACCCTCACCGGACGCGGCGTCACCACCCTGCTGGAGCTGGGCCCCGACGGGGTGCTCTCCGCCCTGGCCCCGGACTCCCTGCCGGAGCGGGCGGTGATGGTCCCGCTGCTGCGCAAGGACCGCCCGGAGGAACTCGCCGCCGTCACAGCCCTCGCACGCGTCCACGTCCGCGGCGCCACCGTGCGCTGGGCCGGCCTGTACGACGGGACCGGAGCCCGGCGCGTCGACCTGCCGACCTACGCGTTCCAGCGCAGGCGCTACTGGCCGGCCGCGGGCTCCGCCGCCACGGGCGACATACGCGCCGCGGGACTCGGCTCCGCCGGCCACCCCCTGCTCGGCGCTGCCGTCGAACTCGCCGACGGCCAAGGCGCCCTCTTCACCAGCAGGTTGTCGGTCCGTTCCCACCCCTGGCTCGCCGACCACGGTGTCCGGGGCCGCGCGCTGCTGCCCGGGACGGCCTTCGTCGAACTGGCGATCCGGGCCGCCGACGAGGTCGCGTGCGACCGCGTCGAGGAGCTGGCCCTCGCGGCACCCCTCGCCCTCCCCGAGGACGGCGCCGTACAACTCCAGGTGCGTGTCGGAGCCGCGGACGACGCGGGACGCCGCCCGCTCGGCATCTACTCCCGCGTCGAGGACGGCTTCGACCTGCCCTGGTCCCAGCACGCCACCGGTATCGTCGCCCCGGGCCAGGGCCCCGCGGAACCCCGCTTCGACGCCACCGTCTGGCCGCCCGCCGGAGCCGACCCCGTCGACCTCGAAGGATGCTACGAGCGCCTGGCGGACATCGGCTTCGACTACGGCCCCGCCTTCCGGGGACTGCGCGCCGCCTGGCGACGCGGCGACGAGGTCTACGCCGACGTCGCGCTCCCCGAGAACTCCGGCACGGACGCGGGCGACTTCGGCCTCCACCCGGCACTGCTCGACGCGGCCCAGCACGCGGCGGCCTTCGCCGACCTCGGCGCCATCAGCCGGGGCGGCCTGCCCTTCGCCTGGGAAGGCGTCTCACTGACGGCCTCCGGCGCCACGGCCGTACGCGCACGACTGGCCCCCGCGGGGGACGACACCGTCTCCATCGAGGTGTACGACACGGCGGGCGACCCCGTCCTCACCGTGGACTCCCTGGTCTCCCGCTCCGTCCCCTCCGCCGGCCCCGGGGACCACTCCGCCGTCCACCGCGACGCGCTGTTCCGGGTGGCCTGGACCCCGCTGAAGAACACCGCCGCCGCCGGGCCCGACGACGTGGCCGTGATCGGCGCCGACCCGCTCGGCACGGCCGACACCCTGCGCGCCGCCGGCACCACGGTCACGACCCACCCCGACCTGGCCGCCCTCGCGGCGTCGGACGCACCCGTCCCCGCCGTGGTCGTCTCCACCGTGTCCGGCGCGGACGCGAACGCCCTCACCGCGACCCACTCCCTCGGCGCCGACGCCCTCGCCGGCCTGCAGCGGTGGCTGGAGGAGGAACGCTTCTCCGACGCCCGCCTGGTCCTCGTGACCCAGGGAGCCCACACGGGCGACGACCTCGCCGCCGCGTCGGTCCACGGCCTCGTCCGGACGGCCAGGACCGAGAACCCGGGACGCTTCGGCCTCCTGGACATCGACCCCGGCACGGCCTCGCTTCCCCCGCAGGCCTTGCCGGCCCTCCTCCGCTCCGCCCTCGCGGCCGGCTCCGGCGAACCGGACCTCGCGATACGGGACGGAGAGCTGCTCGCCGCCCGCCTCACCCGGGTCACCGCCCCCCAGGAGCGGACCGCCTGGAACCCCGAGGGCACCGTCCTCATCACCGGAGGCACGGGCGGCCTCGGCGGCGCCCTCGCCCGGCACCTGGTCACCGACCGCGGCGTGCGGCACCTGCTGCTCGTCAGCCGCAGGGGCCTCGCCGCCGACGGCGCCGACACCCTCCGCGCCGAACTGACCGGACTGGGCGCGCAGGTGGCCGTCGCGTCCTGCGACGTCACCGACCGGACCGCACTCGAAGAACTCCTGGCGGCCGTTCCCGCCGCACACCCGCTCACCGCCGTCGTCCACACGGCGGGCGTCGTCGACGACGGAGTGATCGGCTCCCTGACACCGGAGCGGCTGACCGCTGTCCTGCGCCCCAAGGCGGACGCGGCGTGGCACCTCCACGAGCTGACCCGCGGGCTCGACCTGGCCGCCTTCGTCGTCTTCTCCTCCGTCGCCGCCACCCTCGGCAGTCCCGGGCAGGCCAACTACGCCGCCGGCAACGCCTTCCTCGACGCCCTCGCCACCCACCGCAGGCACCACCGGCTGCCGGCCCACTCCCTCGCCTGGGGCCCCTGGACCCGTAGCGTCGGCATGACCGGCAGCCTCACCGCCATCGACGTGGAGCGCATCACCCGCTCCGGCATGCCCCCGCTCTCCGTGGAGCAGGGCCTCGCCCTGTTCGACGCAGCCCTCGCCTGCGACGAGGCGACTCTCGCCCCGGTACGTCTCGACCTGCCCGTCCTGCGCGCCCAAGGCGACATCGCCCCCCTGATGCGCGGCCTCATCCGAGCCCCGGGACGCCGGGCCGCGGCCGTACAGACCTCCCGGACGGCGGGAGGCCTCGCCCAGCGGCTCACCGCCCTGGACGCCGCCGAACAGCGCGAGACCCTCCTCGGCCTCGTCCGCGAACAGATCGCCCGAGTTCTGGGCCACGCCGACGCGACGGAGGTCGAAGCGTCCCGCCAGTTCCAGGACCTCGGCTTCGACTCGCTGACGGCGGTCGAACTGCGCAACGGCCTCAACACCGTGACCGGCCTGCGCCTGCCCGCGACCATGGTCTTCGACTACCCGACCCCGAGCGCCCTCGCCGACCACATGCGCGACGAACTGCTCGGCACCGACCCCCCGGCCGCCCCGGCAGCCCCGGCGGCCTCCGGTCCCTCGCTCATCGACGACCCCATCGCGATCGTCGGCATGGCCTGCCGCTACCCGGGCGGCGTGACCTCGCCCGAAGACCTCTGGCACCTCGTCACCGAAGGCGTCGACGCCATCACCGGCTTCCCCACCAACCGGGGCTGGGACCTCGACGGACTCTACGACCCCGACCCCGACCAGCCCGGCAGGACCCACGTCCGCGAAGGCGGATTCCTGCACACGGCCGGGGAGTTCGACCCCGACTTCTTCGGCATGTCGCCGCGCGAGGCGATGGCCACCGACTCCCAGCAGCGACTTCTCCTGGAACTCTCCTGGGAAGCCGTCGAGCGCGCCGGGATCGACCCGGCCACCCTGCGCGGCAGCCGGACCGGTGTCTTCGCAGGTGTCATGTACAACGACTACGGGCCGCTCCTGACGGGCGAGGAGTACGAGGCCTTCCGCGGCAACGGCAGCGCACCGAGCGTGGCCTCGGGCCGCGTCTCCTACACCCTCGGCCTCGAAGGTCCGGCCGTGACGGTGGACACTGCCTGCTCCTCCTCACTGGTCGGCATGCACCTCGCGGCCCAGGCCCTGCGCAGCGGCGAGTGCTCACTGGCACTGGCCGGCGGTGTCACCGTGATGTCCACGCCCAGCACCTTCATCGAGTTCTCCCGGGCCCGCGGCCTGGCCCCCGACGGCCGCTCCAAGCCCTTCTCCGATTCGGCCGACGGCGTCGGCTGGTCGGAGGGCGTCGGCATGCTCGTACTGGAACGCCTCTCCGACGCACACCGCAACGGCCACCAGGTACTGGCCCTGCTGCGCGGCAGCGCGATCAACCAGGACGGCGCTTCGAACGGCCTGACCGCCCCGAACGGCCCTTCGCAGCAACGAGTGATCAGGCAGGCGCTGACGGGCGGAGGACTCCGCCCGGACGACGTCGACGTGGTCGAGGCGCACGGCACGGGCACGACCCTCGGTGATCCGATCGAGGCACAGGCCCTGCTGGCCACGTACGGGCGCGACCGGGATCCGGAGCGTCCGCTGTTGCTGGGCTCCGTGAAGTCCAACATCGGCCACACGCAGGCCGCCGCCGGTGTCGCCGGTGTCATCAAGATGGTGATGGCGATGCGACACGGTGTCGTACCGCAGACCCTCCACGTGAGCGAACCGTCCTCGCACGTCGACTGGTCGGCGGGCGCGGTGGAACTCCTGACCCGGCCGATGCCCTGGCCGGAGACGGACCGGGCGTGGCGCGCGGGCGTGTCGTCGTTCGGGATCAGCGGGACGAACGCGCACGTCATCCTGGAGCAGGCGCCCCCGCGCCCCGACAGCACGGTTGCCGCCGACACCGAGGTGAAGCCGAAGGTGGTGCCGTGGCCGCTCGCGGGGCGGACGCCTCGGGCCCTGGCCGATCAGGCGGCGCGGCTGCTGCCCTTCGTCGGGACCGCGTCGACCCCGCGACCGCTGGACATCGGATACTCACTGGCCACGAGCCGCTCCCTGTTCGACCACCGTGCGGTGGTCCTGGCGGCCGACCCCGACGGAACCCGGCGGACGCTGACCGCACTGGCTGCCGGTGAACCCGACGCGTCGGCGGTCACGGGCCAGGTGGCGAGCGGAAGGCGCGCTTTCCTCTTCTCGGGTCAGGGTGCGCAGAGGCTCGGTATGGGTCGTGGGTTGTACGGGGCGTTTCCGGTGTTCGCGGAGGCGTTGGACGCGGCGTGTGTGCTGTTGGACGCGGGGTTGGGTTGTTCGCTGCGTGAGGTGATGTGGGGTGGGGACGCCGACCTGCTGAACGACACCGGTTTCGCTCAGCCGGCGTTGTTCGCGGTCGAGGTGGCGTTGTTCCGGCTGGTGGAGTCGTGGGGTGTGGCTCCTGATTTCGTGGCGGGGCATTCGATCGGTGAGATCGCGGCTGCTCATGTGGCGGGGGTGTTGTCGCTGGAGGATGCCTGCGCGCTGGTGGTGGCGCGGGCGTCGTTGATGCGGGCGCTGCCTGAGGGTGGCGCGATGGTCGCGGTGCAGGCGACGGAGGACGAGGTGCTTCCGCTGTTGTCCGACGCGGTGTCGGTCGCCGCGGTCAACGGGCCTGCTTCGGTGGTGGTGTCCGGTGATGAGTCGGCAGTCCTGGCGGTGGCCGCGCGGCTGGAGGGGCTGGGGCGGAAGACGACGCGTCTGCGGGTGTCGCACGCGTTCCACTCGCCGTTGATGGATCCGATGCT
>NZ_JBEXSI010000097.1:0-14710 GCF_040613515.1 Streptomyces sp. NPDC006261 | reverse complement strand
GAGCGTTCCCGCTACGGGAAGGCCGCCTGATGGCCACCCGCAAGCCGCAGAGGCGGCGTGAATTCGGCACGGTCCGCCAACTGCCTTCGGGGCGCCGACAACGCCTGCCGAGGGGGCCTGGACAGTTGCTCATGGTTCGGTCGAAGGGGCGAACATTGCCTGCCGCGGCACAGCAAAGGGCATCACGCGGTGAGGCGGGTGGGACCGCAGACCACTCATCCCACCAAGAAGGCGGCAAAACCCCAGGTCACGGATGCCTGGAAAGTAACGAGGGCGCAGAACGCTGCACGTTCGCTGCACCGCTGCGGAGCCCGCACGTTCCCAGAAAGTGCATTTCCCTAGGTCAGAACGATTCTGCCTGGGGACGCTCGGTGGGGCGGGTGGGACTCGAACCTAAAAGGGAGACGCGTCTCACCTGCGGAAACGTCACAGAGACGGACATTCACATCCTGTTGGATCCCGCTGCGTCCGGCTCGGTCCCCTTCAACGGCACTGCCGTGCGGTACGTACCGCACGGCTATAAGAGGCCCCGGTGCTGCACGTAGAGGGAGAAGATCCGCCCGGCACATCCGCTGGCAGGCATCCAATCGCGGCTCACCCGCACTGCATGCCGCAGACTCCGTCCCACCCCTCCCCTTGCCCGGTGCAGTCACACTCCGTATCGAGGGTCTGTCAAACGAGCGAGTCTGTTCCGTAGTCGGTGGTGGCGGTGAGTGCTCGCCTGTGATCATTGAGCGTGCATGATGCGAACACGCTTGTAGTAACGGTGTTTTCGGGGTTGTCTGCGTTGGTCATCGAGGATGTGGCGGACGGTGGCGAGATAGTCCGGGTGACGGCTCGGACCCGGGATGTTCCCGTTCCCTGTCCGGTGTGCGGGGTCGTGACGGGGAGGGTCCACGGGTATCACGGCCGGACGGTGCGGGATGTGCCGGTCGACGGCCGGCAGGTCGTGGTCCGGGTGAGGATACGACGGCTTGTCTGTCCGGTCCTGGGCTGCAGGCGGCAGACCTTCCGAGAGCAGGTCTCCGGGCTTCTGGAGCGCCATCAGCGCCGCACCACACGTCTGACGCGTCAGCTCCCCGAGCTGGTCAAGGAGTTATGCGGCCGGGCGTCCGCCCGACTCGCCCGATCGCTGGCCGTGCCCGTGTCGTACGCCTCCGCCCTGCGGCTGCTGCGCCGGGTGCCCGTACCGGCGGTGCGGATCCCGCGGGTGATCGGGGTCGACGACTTCGCCCTGCGACGCCGGCACAGCTACGCCACGATCATCATCAACGCCGAGACCGGAGAGCGAATCGAGGTACTCCCCGGCCGCGAAGCCGCCACTCTGGAAGCCTGGCTGCGCGTGCATCCGCGCATCGAGGCCGTGTGCCGGGACGGATCGGCCACCTACGCCCAGGCGGTCCGCCGAGCCCTGCCCGACGCGGTTCAGATCAGCGACCGCTGGCACCTGTGGCACAACCTCGCCGAGGCTGTCCGCAAGGAAGTCGCCGCGCACAGCACCTGCTGGGCGAAAGCCGGCCCTCCCCCGACTGAGGGGAGACAGGCCGCCACCACCCGCGAGCGCTGGCAGCAGGTTCACGCCCTACGCGAGCGCAGAGTCGGACTTCTGGAGTGCGCGCGTCGCCTCAACCTGGCTCTCAACACCGTCAAGCGCTACGACCGTGTCACCGAGCCCGAACGCCTCATCCGCGCCCCCAAATGCCGGCCCACCCTCGTGGACCCCTACCGCGAACACCTGCGCAAGCGCCGACTGGAGAACCCGGCCGTCCCCGTCACCCATCTCCTGCAGGAGATCAGGGAGCTGGGCTACACCGGCAGCTCGAACCTGCTGGTCCGCTACATCAACCAGGGCCGCGTCGAGGCCGACCGACCCGCCCTCTCGCCCCGGCGCCTGGCCCGCTACCTGCTCACCCGCCCCGACCCACCAGCGGGAACGTATCAAGGCCGCCCGCGCTGCCTGCCACGAGATGACCGCCCTGGCCAACCTCATCCACCACTTCGCCGTGCTGCTGGATCCCGCCGACGGCAATGCCGCCCTGCTGAGCACCTGGATCACCTCTGCCCAAGCCGAGGACCTGCCCCACCTGCATGCCTTCACCCGGGGCCTCGAGAAGGACCGCGCCGCAGTCGACGCCGCCCTCACCCTGCCGCACCACAACGGCGGCACCGAAGGCGTGAACAACAAAACCAAGCTGATCAAGCGACAGATGTACGGCCGCGCGAGCTCCCCCCTCCTACGCCACCGCATCCTCCTAGGCTGACCACACCCTCCGTCACCACCGACTACGGAACAGACCCGAACGTTTTACAATCCCGCCGCCTGCGCGCTGGTCGCGCAGGTAGTCCGTGATGTCCGGCTCGAGGACAGCCCGCAGCTGCTGGGCGGGCGCATCCCGCAGGGAGATTTGGTCGAGCAGCCAGTCCGCCGTGTCCGTAAGGATCGGCACGTTGGCGGACAGGGTCTCCACGGCATGCCACATGTCGATCAGATCGGCGCGGGGGCGGAACGGGCGCTCCAGACGATCGAGGAGGTCGACGATCCTCAGCCCGGTATCGACCACCAGGTCGACGGTGGACTCGTCCTGTTCGCCCGCAACTGCAGGCTCTGGGCGAGCACGACAAACGGCGGGTAGCCGGACAGGGCGGGCATGTGACAGGTCCAGACCGCGGCTGCGGCGATCCAGCGGATACGGCGAGGACCACGACGACCGCGCCGAACTCCACACCACCACCCTGTTTCACCGAAGCCGACGTCGCCGCCGGCCGCGCGGCCGGTGTTCGCGTCCTGGGCGTAGCAACCGGCCGCACCACCACCGCCGAACTCGACAAAGCCGGAGCCACCCTCTCCATCGCCGGTCTCGAAGACCTGCAACCACTGCGCGCCTTGCTCCGCTGATTCGGGGTCGGATAGAGCAGTAGCCATCCGAGCCTCACCGTCAGTATGTAGGGCATGGACCTGATGCCACTGCGGCGCCGGGTGTCGCCGAGCGGGCCAAGGCCTTGGCCGAGGCCGCGTGCAAGCTGCTCGGCGCCGCGAGCGCTCCGGCCAGCTGGAGCACAACTGCCCCCGAGGACGCGGTCGAGGGCTCTTCGCCAGAGTGGTGTGTTCGCGCGGGTACAACCAGTGCCACCCTCGCGCGGGAACGGGCGAAGCTTGCAGCGCCGGTAGCCCTCGCGGATGCGATCAGCATGGTGACCCCGTCCACGAGTGCATGCGGCAGGTCGAGTGCGTCAGGATGGGTGACCAACGAGGCTCCCGAGCAACGTGATTGAGACGTCAGAAATCTCGATCCACAGCCCGGGGGCCTTGCTCGTTGCGCTTCACGGACTGTCACCCGCTTGGTGGCCACATTGGAGAAGCTTACAAATCAACCAACCGCCTACGGCTGCGGTTGAGTTGACGGCGCACGAGCTTTGACACCCTCGCAAGTGCGACGCCTCAAGGCCGATACCTGCACTCTACAAGATCGTTATCTGACAGGTCTAGACCGACCCCCGACGCAGTCACCTAAGATCCAAATAAGGGGGAAGAGGGCCGCCCCGGTGCTCCCATTCAGAGGCACCGAGGGGGCCCGGCGCACGCTATTGCGACATGCACGCACCTCCCCTCGCAACGGCCCACTGCCTCACTTTCGATCAAGTTGAGGCAATCAATGCAATCTGGAGTGAATGTAATGCGTACTGCAACAAAGCGGACATCGGTGCTGCTCTCGGCGGTGGCCTCGCTGGCTCTTTTCTCGCCGACGCAGCCGGCCGCCGCCGTGGAATCCTATGCCAACGTGAGCGACAACTGCGACATTCCGCAGAATAATTGCTCATACGGCGATCTCCATTTGTACTACAACACCATTGCACATGGTGGCTACACTTCCGCGCGCGCTTCCTTCTACGCCAACATATACAACTATGCGGGACAGTCGGTCAGCCCCAATGGCGCCGCAGTTGTTCACTACAAGTTTGTTTTCGGTAAGAGTGACAGCGGGCATAACTCCTCAGGTACAGGCGTGGCAGTGAAGAATCAGGCCGGTTCGGTGGAGAACTGTGCCCCTGCTGACTCGTACCGGGTCTACTACAACTCTGGCTACGCGGGAAGTTCTCAGTTCTTCCAGCACACTTACGGCAGCATGTACTGCGCTGGAGGAAAGCAGGTTGACTTGAACGGCACGCTGCACAACAACAACGCCTCGCAGCACTTCGCCTAGGAGCCGATGATGGTGAAGAAGCTTCGTGTTGCGGTTGCATGCTTCGCATTGGTGGCGCTTGCTGCAGGATGTGGGGGCGACGCAGACCCTCAAGGCGTCACCCAGAAAGCTCTCGCTTCTAGTGATCCTGACGGAATTCCATCGCTTCCTTCCACTCCCCAGCAAGGTCTCCTGAAAGGCAAGTCGCTGCCGTTGGAGGACTACATGCAAACCTATGAGCAGACAGTTACCATCACCAACGCTGTCGGTGCTCTTCAGACGGAATGCATGGCCAAGTATGGGTTCGATTTCGAGGCGCCGCCTGCGGGAAGAACGCCACCTCCAAATGACAACGACGTGAACATCGAGAGACGCTATGGGATAAGTGACCCGGCGCTCGCAAAGCAGCACGGATACGGAATCGCCGAACGCGGGCAGCAAACCGGTGCCGAGATGCCCGAGTTGAGCGCCGCTGCCGCACTTGTCATGTCTGGCCGCTCCGGCAAGGGCGGTGGTGCTGATACAACTCCATCACACAAGGGAAAGGAAATCCCAGAGGGAGGATGCAGCGGATGGTCCGTCCGCAAGGTCGGAGCTGACGCCATCGACATGTCGTTGGCGAGCAAGCTCAGCTACGAGAGCCTGGCCAAGTCTCAGGAGGCTCCTGCTGTCCGAGCCGCACTGAAGGAGTGGTCCGGTTGCCTGAAGGCCGAGGGTTACGAGGCTGCGACTCCTTTCGACGCCATGGACCTCGCGAAGACTGACGGGGCCGAGGTATCCGTTGCGGTCGCGGATATCGACTGCAAGGAGTCAACTAATCTCGTGGGTATCTGGCTTGCCGAGGAAACAAAGATTCAGCGCTCGCAGATCGAGCAAAATCAACTGGAGCTGAATGAAGCCAAGGAGAACAATCTAGCTGCCGTGAAGGCTGCTGAAAAGGCGTTGCGCAACTGACCTTGTTTGCTGCCCACGGCGCCGGGGTGCCGTGTTGCTGAACATGCGCACAGCGCACCGCAGAACATCGAATCCCGGCGGCGAGGGCAGCGCGTATGAGTAATCCGTGTTCCCTATATATGTCAGAATGGAAAATTTCCGCAGTGTCTAAGGGTAACCCGGAGGTGTCGTCAAGCCTGAGCGTCCGGCGCAGGTGGGCCGGTGGCGTTGTCGTCGGCGCAGTGGTGCTGTCCACGCTCGGTGTGGGCATCGGCCAGCAGATCAAGTCGCCGGCTCAGGCGATTGCCGATTCGTCCCCTCCAGCTCCGTCCGTACTGACTTCACCTGTCGAGTACCGGGTTCTGGAGACCTCGGTAATGCTCCGCGGCACCGTTACTGCAGCACAGTCGGTAGACGTGACGCCGACAGGCGGAGCGCCTGGTGCGGCGTCAGCTGTCATCACGAAGCAGCCGGTCGCTGTGGGCCAGGATGTCCGTGCTGGTCAGCTGTTGTTGGAGGTTTCCGGGCGTCCGATCGTCGCGCTCAAGGGCAGCCTTCCTGTCTACAGAGACCTCAAGCCGGGAGCCGACGGCGACGATGTCGCACAACTGCAGTCAGCGCTGCAAGCGCTGGGGCACCACGTCGGAAGCGATCGGCGGGGACATTTCGGTGCCGGCACGAAATCGGCTCTGATCGATTTTTACAAGAAGCTCGGTTATGAACCGCAGCCCGCCGCCCCCGAGGGGGGGTCAGGTGTCTCAGAGGCCGAAGACGTGGTGGTGGACGCGCAGCGCGCGGTAGAGGATGCGAGGGACGCCCTGGAGGGCGCGCGGGACAAGGCCATCGACGTCAAGGCGCCGCAAACTAGTGTCGCACCGACCGGTTCTGCTACGTCTCCGCCCGATTCGGGGCCAGCATCTGACGCTGCGGATCGGACGGGCGGCGCCGAAGTGTTGAGTGACCTTCGTAAGCAGCTTGAGCGAGCCAAGGACGACTTGCGCGAGGCGCGCGAGAAATTGTCTCAGGCCGAGATGATTGCAGGGCCCATGCTGCCGGCCTCCGAAGTCGTATTCATTTCAGAGTTCCCGGCACGCGTGGACGGTATCGACACCAAGGTCGGTTCCACCGTCACAGGTAAGGCGATGACGCTCTCTGCTGGCGTGTTGACGGTTCAGGGCTATCTCCAGGCTCACGAGAAGGGCCTCGTGCGGCCGCGTCAGCATGTAGAAGTCTTCTCCGAGCTGACCGGGCGGTCCGCCGCCGCCACCGTAGCCTCCGTCTCCAAAGCAGCGGCGAACGAACAGAGCACCGTCCCCGCGGAGAGCAACGAGCGCGCAGCGACGGGAGCCAAGGGGTATCTGATGGTGGTCAAGCCCACCGCACGACTTCCCCGCGATATGGCGGGTCAGGATGTACGCCTCACAGTGCGCGCCGCGTCGACCAAGGGCAAGGCGTTGGTGGTCCCTGTGTCAGCCATCGCTGCCGGTGCGGACGGCCGGACCGCGGTGACGGTCCGGAGGCCTGACGGATCACAGCGTCGCATCGCCGTCACGGTCGGCACCTCGGGCGACGGATACGTAGAAGTACGTGCCGAGAGCAAGGAAGAGCTGCACCAAGGGGACTTGGTACTCACAGGAGTTCGCGGGACGCACGTGACGGGCGACACATCACAGTGAAGTCGGCCTCGACACCTGCTGTCATCGAACTCCGCCAATGCGGTCTCACCTATCCGGGCCCGCCTCCTGTAACGGGGTTGTCACCCTGCGATCTTCTGGTGCGGCCAGGAGAGTTCGTCACGGTCGTCGGTCCTTCCGGAGCGGGAAAGTCCACGTTCCTGAACGTTCTCGGACTGCTGGACAGCCCCACCACGGGGAGCTTTCTACTCGACGGCATTGACACGGGAACCCTGTCCGACGCCCAGCGCACAGCGTTGCGCGGCAGGCGCATCGGCTTTGTGTTCCAGTCGTTCCACCTGCTGCCGTATCGGACAGCGTGCGAGAACGTGGCCATGGCCCTGACCTACGGCGGCACCGCCCGCAAGGAGAGAGCGGCGTTCGCGAGGAGCGCCCTGGAGCAGGTGGGCCTGGGCCACCGCTTGGACGCCCTGCCGACCACCCTCTCCGGAGGGGAGCGGCAACGCGTGGCCATCGCCCGTGCGCTGGTCGGGCGCCCCTCCCTGCTGCTGTGCGACGAGCCCACCGGAAATCTGGACTCCGCCACCGCTCAGTCGGTCCTGCACCTCCTGGACGACCTCCACGAGGACGGCATGACCGTCATCGTCATCACCCACGACCCGACGGTGGCCTCGCGAGGCCAGCGCACAGTCAGCATTCGAGACGGCCATCTGAACGAACAGGCGCAGCCATGAGGGCGCTCCTCCGCCCCCGAAGGCGCCCTCCAGTTGTACGCCCTTCCCGCATGGCTCTGCGGGACTTGCTGGCCGAGGCGATGGCGGGAGTGCTGCAACGCCCCGCACGCTCAGCGCTCACCTCCCTGGGTACCGTGCTCGGCGTCGGGACGTTCGTGGCCATCCTGGGTCTGACGTCGACTGCCTCATCGCAGATCGACGAGCGCTTCGACGCCCTGACCGCGACCGAGATAACCGTCGAGGACATCGCCCGTCAGTCCAACCCCTTCGTGGATCTGGGTTTTCCCGAAGACGCAGAGGAACGGGCCCAGAGACTGAACGGGGTTCAGCACGCCGGCGTGCACTGGCCGGTGAATTTGGACGCCGACGAGCAGGTGCGCTCCTCGCCGGTCACCACGGGAAGCGCCGGACGGAGCATTCCTGTGCTCGCCGCCTCGTCCGGGGTCCTTGCCGCGGCAGAACCCACCGTCGTGGAGGGCAGGTCGCTGAACACCTGGCACGACCGGACGCGGCAGCGCGTCGCCGTGGTGGGGCTCGGTATCGCTTCCAGACTCGGTATCACCACCCTGGAGACCCATCCGGCGCTGTTCATCGGTGACGAGGCTTTCACGGTGGTGGGCATCGTCGAGACGGTCGAACGCAAGCCCGATCTGCTGCTCAGCGTGATCATTCCTCGATCCACTGCCTACCAGCTTTGGGGGCCGCCGAAAGGCGCCGCTTCCATGCTGATCTCCACCCGGCTGGGTGCGGCTCCCCAGGCGGCCGGGGAGGTGGCCACCGCTCTCGACCCCGCTCACGTCGAGTACTTCAAAGTCATTCCGCCCCCGGATCCCAGAGCCCTACGCGATGACGTCAGTGGCGACCTCGACCAACTCTTCCTCCTCCTGGCGACCATCTGTCTCTTCATCGGGACCATTGGGATCGCCAACACCACGCTGGTAGCTGTGCTGGAACGCACCGGGGAAATCGGACTGCGTCGCGCGTTGGGTGCCCGCGGCCGCCACATCACCAGCCAGTTCCTGGCCGAGTCGGGGGTCCTCGGAACTCTGGGCGGGCTGGTCGGTACGTCGCTGGGGACCGTCACCGTCGTCGCCGTCGCGATGGTCCGGGAGTGGACCCCCGTCCTCGACCCCATGGTCGTGGCCATCGCGCCGGTCATCGGACTCGCGACAGGAATCGCCGCCGGCCTGTATCCGGCGTGGCGTGCGAGCCGTATCCAGCCTGTCGAGGCCCTGCGCCGCTGAGACCGCTTCGTTTCCGCCCCCACCCCCACAGGGAGTACCCCATGCGATTCACACTACGAACAACCGCGTTCACCCTGGCGGTCACCGGCGCCATCGCCGCCGGGGCTTACGGCATAGCCTCCTTCATCGTGTCCGAGCCCGTACCGGACGCCGCAGAGGAGTTCTTCGCCGCCTGGTCCGACGGAGACCTCGATAAGGCTTCGAGTCTCACTACAGACCCGCATGCGGCGCTCCTCGCCCTGAAGGCGTTCAAGAACCACCTGCCCACCACGGGCGTGAACTTCACCGCCCATGGTGTCGAAGGGCAGCATGTCCCCTTCACCGTGACAGCGCGCATCTCCACCCAAGACACCGAGGGCAGATGGTCATACGAGTCACAGCTCGACGTCCGCGACGAACCGCAAGAAGGCGAACGCGTCGTGTGGAAGCCCTCCGTCATTCATCCGGAGTTGGCCGGCCGCGACGGCTACACCCTGAAAGCCGTGACGACGGCCCCCAGAACAGCCGTACTCAGCCGAGAGGGCACCGCGCTGAACGATCAGGAACAGCCAGGGCTCTCCCAGGTCATCAGCCAGCTCAAGGAGCGCTACGCCACGCAGGCGGGCACTCCGGCCCTCGACGTCCGCATGACCCCGCTGTTCGGCGACGGGGAGGATACGACCCTCGCGCACGTGGTCAAGGGCAAGCCCGGGACGATCTCTACGACCATCGATCTCTCACTTCAGCAGGCGGCCGAGGCAGCGGTCGCGGAGCACTCCCGAGCCTCTGTCGTCGCGGTAGAGCCCAGTACGGGAGAGATCCTGGCGGTGGCGACCTCAGCGAAGGGAGAGATGAATCCCGCTCTGGAAGGTGTCGAAGCACCAGGCTCCGTGTTCGAGATCGTGACCTCCGCCGCCCTCCTGGAGCAGGGGGCGATCTCACCGACCACTGCCGTGAACTGCCCCGGCCAGGTCGTGGTGGCCGGAACCGCCTTCACCAACCCGAGACTGAAGGGCGCCGGTGCAGGCGGCACGTTCACCGATGCCTTCGCGGCTTCCTGTGACACCGCCTTCGCAGAGCTGGCCGACGAACTCGCGCCGGGGGCACTGGCCAAGGAGGCGAAGGGCGTCTTCGGCCTCGGTCTCGACTGGCAGACCGGCGTCACCACATCCGACGGAGCCGTCCCAGAACTCACCGGTGCGGACAGAGCGGCGGTAGCAGTCGGCCGCGGCGAAGTTCGTCTCAACGTACTGAACCTCGCGTCGATCACCGCCACGGTCAAAAGCGGCACTTTCAAGCAACCCCTCCTGGTGGGGGCCGACCTGGCAGGCGCCGATCAGGCACAGGCCGAACGTCCGCTCTCCGGCAAAGTCGCTCAGCAACTGCGCGCGATGATGAACCACAACGCGTCTCAAGGCACTGGAGCCGAAGTCATGACGGGGAGCAATGGGACCTTCGGCTCTATGGCTGGACTGGCCGATCAGGGCACCGATCAGGCAACGCACGGGTGGTTCACCGCATTCAACGGGGACGTCGCCGTCGCATCAGTAGCGCCTTCCGGTGGTGCGGGCGTCACAAGTGCCGGAGCCATCACCCGCGCTGTACTCGACGCTGACAGGTGAACGCACACCTCCAGCAGCCAGAGCGCGCCGTCATGACGGCTCGGCAGCATGGCATGCCTTCTGGATGTCAGTAGCCGAGGCTCCACGACTACTGACATCACCTGGAGCTACAACCCACATCGGATCACGAGACCGGCAGCAGAAGCGCTCTTGCTGTGACGTGCTCGCGCTGACTGCAGCCCCACGCTTCCGCCGAGAAGGCCAGGCGGCAGAAATCCCTCAGGTCTGTTTTCAGACCAGAGGGGGTCGTCCTTTCAACCCGAGGAAGAATGTGTGGCGCGGCCGGCGGGATCGCCGTTCTCCGTGCCGCGTGGGCGTTGGAGATCGTGCAAACCCATCGGGCGAACTCGCCGGTGCAGCAGGCCTCGATCAGCCCGGCGAGGAAGTCGGTGACAGCCGGCAGTCCGCGCTCGTCCTTCTCCAGTCGACCGAGGACGGGCCGTGACCGGTCCTGAACGTGCCGTTCGAGGGCCGCACAGTAGAGCTCCTGCTTGCCCCCGAAGGTCGCGTACAGGCTGGAGCGGCTGAGCCCGGTGGCATTCACTCCTGGACGCCAGTGGTGGCCACGCCTTGCCGCCAGAACAACCGTTACCAGACCACCGGCAGGCACCTGCTGTTAGCCCATACGGAGCGTCATCGGATCTATTTGAAAATGAGAAAGATATTAACTCGTGACGGTCGACTAGATCACAGAATGTCCACTTCGTATGCAAGCGGGGATGATCTAATGATCGAGTCGATGGGCAGGGCATGCATCTGTTCTCACTACACGCCAAGCCTTCGGCGTGAATTGACGCGCGCCTGGGAGGGGAACGCTGCATCAGCGCGTCAAGCCGTCTGGCCTGAAGCGAGGGAGTGACGAAGTCGGGCTACCGCAACACTCGTCCGAGGATACTTCGATCAAATCTTTCCCGCGAACTCCAGCCCCCGAATCGCGCCGGGTCGGTCACTCCGTACCAGTTGTTCAGTGGTACGGAGGCAAATCCACACGAGCATCTCAGCGCTTCATGACTTCACATAGAGAAGGCACCCGTGCACGTCCTCAAGCCAGCGTTCACCGCGACAACTGCCATGCTTGCAGCAATAGTCCTCAGTTCATGTTCGCCGCCCGGGCCCGCCCCCGACGAGGCTACTGAAAAAACGCAACCAAACCAGAGCGAGTGGCCAGAGGAAATTCCCAGTTCCGGCCTGGTCAAGGGTTTGGAATTGCCGCTCGAAAGTTACATGGTCCCGTACTCGGACCAGGTCATCATCGACTCTGCCATACGCACTCTCCAGACAAAGTGCATGGCTGAATACGGATTCACCGTCGACCTACCACGCCCGGGAATAAATCCGCCAGCGAGCAACAACAACATGAACATCGAGCGCCGCTATGGAATTACTGACCGCGCCCAGGCAGAGAAGTACGGCTACCTACTTTCGCCTGAGCAGCAGAAGTACACCGTGCAGCAGACACCCGACCTGCCAGGTATCCAGGTTGAGGTTCTCACCGGGCGCACCAAGCCGGAACCGATCGCCGCCCCCACCGGCAGCGACGGCGGCTACTCCGGGTTGGGCGAGAAGACCAAGCCTGCTCGTGCCGAGCATGACGGAAAAAAGCTACACAAGGGCGGATGTGCCGAATGGTCGAAACAGCAGCTCGAGCTAGATGAGTCCGATGCGGGATTTGTTACTCAGCTCGCGTCGACAGCTCTCTCCGAGGCTCGTCCCCACAAGACGATTGAGAAAGCCATCAAGAACTGGTCGGCCTGCATGAAAGACAAGGGCCACACCGCCTCCGATCCATACAGGGCTACGGAAAAAGGGCTCGGCAACACCGAAACTAAAGACTCGATTGCTCTCGCGCTGGACGACATCGACTGCAAGGAGCAGACCCGCCTGATCGAGGTCTGGTTCAAGGAAGAGTCGACGGTCCAGAAGCGGCTGATCAAGGAGAACAGGGCCCAACTCACAGCCGCCAAAATGCGCTTGAAGGATGTCCTTACAGCCGCCAAGGCTGTCAAGTAGATAACCAGAGGAGAAGAGAAGTTGAAAAAAAGACGTATTCGTCTACGCACGCCGGTCACCCTCATGGTGGCCACAGTGCTGGCAATACCACTGAGTATGCCCGCACAGGCCGAGGAACCAAAACCGCCGACAGATGCGGTACAGGGATGGAGCGATTCCACCCAGAACCAAAAAAAGCTCTCGCTAAAGCCTTCCGCGATCTTGGCGAAGGACCGAGTCCGAATACTCGGCAAGGACTACAAGAAATCCGCCGACACCGCGGTCACTACGACCGGCGACGGGACCGGCTTTCACTTGCTCGCAGGCAAGGAGAAAAGCGGCTACCAGCTTCGAACCATAGCTAGCCTGTTCGAGAACGGCTTCGCCTCGGACACCTGGATCGGCAACCACTGTGTAACCGAGTCCGGCAAGTACGCAGCCGTCTCATACGCACCACGCATGTTCACCAACAAGCCAGAACTCATGGCTCGCGGCGCCTTCACAGCGGTGGTAAACCTGGGGTCGGGCAAGGTGACCAAACTGCCGTTCCAGTCGTCGCTCGCCTACTTCTCGCCCGGCTGCGGCCAGGGTGACCAGGCGGTGTTCACCCAACTTACGTACGACGGCGACGAAAAGCAGCAGACCCGCCTCGTCTCCGTCGACGCAGCGACTGGCAAGCAGAGTCACTCGGTCACGCTCGCTGGGCAGGTCACCTCGGCCGTCCCCACGGTCGAAGGCATCGTGGCCGCGCACGGCAACAAACTGGTGCGCATCAACGGCAAGACTGAGAAGCCCCTGGCCACCACAACTACGGTGCCCTTTCAGATCACCGCCGATGCCGACGGTGGCATCACATTCATCGACCGCGAACTCGACAAGGATGTCTCCAAGACGCCGACCAGCTGGGCCAAGCACCTGGCCCACACCGAGGTCGCGCAAGGCAAGGAGACAAAACCCGTCACGGTAGCCTCCGGCAAGCTGCACGCTTGGGACCTAACCCGTTCGGCGCGCGGCGAGGTGTTCGTAACGGGGGCTGCCACGTCCAAGGCACTGCCCAAACGGATACACAACCCCGGCAAGCTCCCCACCGGTGCAGCGATCTCCAGCAACGCCCGGGCAGCCTTGACCACCACATGGTCAGACGGCAAGACCACCCTGGTCAACCCGGAAGACGCGGCTAAACCCCGCCCTGCTCGTACCACTCTGCGCATACTGGACTCGGGCAAGTCAGTAACTCTCGACCTGCGTCCCGGCGTTAACCGCGTCAGTGACGCGGCTCAGGGGCATGCGCTGTCTCCTGCTCTGCCCAGGGGTGGCCCGGTCGCCTCCGGCCCGGACAAGTCGCAGGCGACCGGCAAGGATAGTGACGGCCTGTCCACACAGACCGTCCGCACCCAGGCGCTCACCGCACAGTCCGACAACCCCAGCGAGGGCTCAGGGGAACGCTACTGCGCGGTGGCTCGTAATGACGCGAAGAAGCAGGCGTTCCAGCCCACGCCGCGCCAGGTCGAGTGGGCGGTGAACCAGGCCGTCGTCGGCGAGCTGGACTTCTACCGTGAGGGGAACTGGAAGAACACCGGCACCGGTGGCTACCAGCCTCAGGGCCTGTTCCCGCCGACCCTCCTCGCCGGTGACCCTAACGGCACCCTCGACAACGAGGACCCCGACGTCACCGACAAGTGGCACATTCCCGCACAGGTGATGCTCGGCATCACCGCGCAGGAGTCCAACATGTGGCAGGCCACCCGATTCGCTGTGCCCGGCGTCACCGCCAACTCCCTTATCGGCAACTACTACGGCGTCGACTACGCTGCCGACGGCGAGCAGCTCGACCCTTGGAGGATCAACTGGGCTGACGCCGACTGCGGTTATGGCATCACCCAGGCAACAGATGGCATGCGTCTTGCCGGCAAGACCAAGCCGGGCGAGACCGCTCTGTCCACGCTCGCGCAGGAAGCCGTTGCCCTTGATTACACGGCGAACGTCGCCGCTGGTGTGCAGATCCTGTCAGAGAAGTGGAATCAGACCTACAACGCCGGCATGAAGATCAACGGCGGTCACCCCAAGTGGATCGAGAACTGGTTCTTCGCGCTGTGGGCGTACAACTCCGGCTTCTATGACTCCGCCGACTCGGCGGGCCACTGGGGCGTCGGCTGGACGAACAACCCGGCCAACCCGTTGTGGAAGGCCAACCGCGTTCCGTTCCTGCAAAGCGCCACCAACAGCGCCGGGGATGACTACAGCCACGCCGCACACCCGCAGGACTGGCCGTATCAAGAGAAGGTGATCGGCTGGGCAGCCCGCCCAATCTCAGCGATGTTCGCCCCTGGTGACTTCCAGGCGGGCTACCGGGCCTCGTGGTGGACCACCAACGAGGACCGCGCCAACGCCAAG
>NZ_JBEXSI010000096.1:0-15467 GCF_040613515.1 Streptomyces sp. NPDC006261 | reverse complement strand
GTCGCCGACGACGAGCGGCAGGAACGGGAAGAAGTCCCCGCCCAGGTCCGTCCGCCACGCGTGAGTGACCTCTCCCCCAGTCCAGTGCCCTCCGGCGCGGGTGCGGGCAGGGCGGGCACGGGCGAGGGGGCGTACGCGGGCCACTCGTCGTCCACATCGAGACCGGCGAACCGCGCGCCGCGCGGCTTCTTGCGCCGGGCCGCAGGCGCGGGGGCGGGCTCGGCCGCGGGGGCGGGCTCGGGGGCGGGTGCGGCCCTCCGGGAACGGGAACGCCCGAGGGGCTCAGGGACCTCCGGAGCCGGAACTGGCTCCGCAACGAACTCCGGCACACGCTGCGGCGTGGGCTCCGGTAGGCGCTCCGGGTCCGCCCCGGCGCGCGGGTGCGCTACCGTCACCGCCGCCAGCCGCTTGCGCAGCTCCGCGCACCGGGCCGAGGCGCGCCGGTGGTCGTCGTGGGCCCAGGCCAGCGCCTCCGGGTCGGCCGGGCCCACGCCCCCCGCCCCGGCCGTGCGCAGCCGCTCGGCCGCCCGGCCCTGCTCGCGGATCATCAACTCCAGCCGGTGGACCAGCTCCTGGTGTCCGCCGGGCCGCCGGTCGTGGGCGGCTGCGGAGGCGGAGTACAGCGCGGCGGCCCGTACCGAGACCTGCTCGGCGAAGTGTGCGCCGTGGAGCGCGGCCAGGTCGGCGAGCAGCGACTCCACGACGTCCCAGGGCGGGATCTCCACCCCGTCGAGACAGGACCGCATCCCCTGCGGGTCGCGCCGGGTGAAGACCCCGTACCACCCGCGTCCGGGGTCGAGCCGGGCCGTGATCTCCCGTAGACACCGCGCGAACGTGCTTACGCCCACCGCATGCTGATGCACCGTCATCGTCGCCCTCGCCGACTGCCGACTGGCCTTCCAGTCCGCAGGCATTCGACCGCAGGTGTGTTACGAGGCGGCTACGCGCAGCTTTCGTCCGCGCTGCGGCGGGTGCACGGGGGCCGACGCCGTGCGCCCCCGTACGCGACCGGCGGCCGGGCTCAGAAGGTGACGGCGATCCCGGTGTGCGGGCGCTTGCCGAAGCGGGCGACGGTGGCGGGCCGGTCGACGAGCCAGAACTTCCACGTGTACTTGCGGGCCAGCAGCTTGCGCACCCTGCGGGTCCCGTCAGCGTCGAGGAGGCGTGCCCTGCCCTCGGCCTTCGGGGCGCCTTCGGGGATCCGGCCGCGTACGTCGCAGACGGTGACGACCACGTCGGCGTTGTTCCGGAGCCGCTTGACCTTCCATGAATCGGAGCGGGTCCACACGTACAGCACCTCGCCCTCGGCCACGGCCCATACGGGCGTGGCGACGGGCGTGCCGTCCTTGCGGTAGGTGGTCAGGCTGACGTACTCGCTGCGCGCGAAGTCCTGAAGAGTCACAGGCGTGACCCTACGCATCGCCAGGGTCGTTACGCGATCAGGGGCACGGCGGCGGGTTCGGGGGCGCAGCGGCCGAGCAGCTCGTCCATGGAGAGGCCGAGCGCCCCGGCGAGCGCGGCGACCGTGAAGAAGGCAGGGGTGGGGGCGCGGCCGGTCTCGATCTTACGGAGGGTCTCGGCGGAGATTCCGGCGCTCGCCGCGACGGCGACCATGCTGCGCTCCCCGCGCGCCTCACGGAGCAGACGGCCGAGCCGTTCGCCGCGGAGGCGCTCTTCAGGGGTGAGAGGGGTGCGGACCATGAGGCCACTCTACTACGGTTCGCCATTCTTATACCGTCATTACTATACCGCTTCGACCGGTATAGTAATGGGTATGGTGCACATCAAGACAGACACATCCATCGAAGCCATGCGCGAGTCCGGACGCGTCGTCGCGCGGATCCTGGCCCGCGCCCGGGAGGTCGCGGCGATCGGCGTGACCCCCCGCGAGCTGGACGAGGCGGCACGCGATGTGCTGCGCGAGGCGGGGGCCTCCTCGCCCTTCCTGAACTACAAGCCGCACTTCGCGCCCACCCCGTTCCCCGCCGTCATCTGCGTCTCCGTGAACGACGCGGTCGTCCACGGCATCCCCTCCGCCGAGCCCCTGCGCGACGGCGACCTGGTCAGCGTGGACACGGGCGCCCTCCTCGGCGGCTGGGCGGGCGACGCGGCGGTCAGCTTCACCGTCGGCGAGGCCCGCCCGGCCGACACCGAGCTGATCGGCGCGGCCACCGCCGCGCTCGAGGCGGGCATCTCGGCGGCGGTCGTCGGCAACCGGATCGGCGACATCGCCCACGCCATCGGCACGGTCTGCCGCAAGGCGGGTTACGGCATCCTCGACGGGTACGGCGGCCACGGCATCGGCCGTTCGATGCACGAGGACCCGTCCGTGCCGAACGAGGGACAGCCCGGGCGCGGCATGCCGTTGCGCCACGGGATGGTCCTCGCGATCGAGCCCATGCTGCTCGCCGGCGGCCTCGACGAGTTCCGCCACGACCCGGACGGCTGGACGCTGCGGACGACCGACGGCAGCCGGGCCGCGCACGCCGAGCACACGGTGGCCATCACGAAGGACGGCCCGCGCGTCCTCACCGCCCTCTGACGGCTCTTTCGAAGCCCTCAGCGTCCGATGAACACCCTCGCCAGCGCCTCGCCCCGGCTCTCCGCCTCGGCGCGGCTCTCGATCGGTGAGACGCGGGAGTCCTTGAACGCGATGTACGTGACGCCGGACGGGGCCCCGCCGGTCGTCGGGTGGGGGTCGATGGACAGCGCCTCCGCCAGCGCGTACGACCCCTCGCCGATGATCCCGGCGGGCCCGGTGTCGCCGATGACGGCGTACCGCACCTGACCCTTGTGGATCACGGCGACGACGCTGCCGCCGGTCAGCCCGGACTTCCGGTAGTCCCAGATCCGGCCCGGCGCGGGCACCACCACGAACGGCAGCCGGGCCGAGTCCAGCGGTTTGCCGCGGGAGGTCTGGAACGCGGTCTGCGGCTGGAAGTAGGGGTCGGACTTCGTGTTGCAGGCCTTCGTCTTCCGGCCGTCGCAGTCGATGTCCATGTCCGCCTTCCAGAACACGGCGTCCGAGGTGCCGCAGACGGGGACGGTGGCTTTGGAGCGGTTCGCGTCCGTGCGGTACTTGCCCCGCGAGATCTGCCGGCAGGAGCGGACCTCGGCGAGCAGTTCCTCGGCACTCACCGGCAGATCCGCACTCACCGTCAGGTCCGCACCGACCCGCGCGTCCGCGAGGCCTCCCGGCGCAGGACCCACCCGGGTGTCCGGCGGTGTGTCCGGTACGGGGACGCCGGCGGTGGCGGGCATCGCCGCCGGGCCGAGCAGGGCGGCGCCGCAGGCCGCGGAGGTGACGGCGGTCAGAGCGAACGTTCGGCTGCGCATCGTGGGGGACGGCCCTTCCAGTCGACCGGAGGGACCCGTGCGGCCCCTCCTCGTGCCGGCACGGGATCTCCGGCTCTCCCCTCCCCCGGCGGCGGTCCCGGTCGTGCGCGGCGCGTCCGCGTACGACCGGCCCCGCGGCCCCTGCTTCCTGAAACCGGGTCAGCTCCTGCCGCCCGGCTGCACCACCATGGCCGAGCCACCGCCCCGCCGCACCTTTTCCGCGGCTGCCAGCCAGCGGCCGTCGGGGAGCCGCTGTACGCCGGTGGCGGCGCCGATCTCCGGGTTCTGCCGGAAGGCGTGGCCGAGCGCTTCGAGCTCGCCGCGGACCGGGCTGTTCCACAGGTCCGGCTCGATCTCGGTGGTGGCCGCGTTGCGCTGGCTGGCGCGCGGTGCGGCGATCGCGTCGACGAGCGGGAGCCCGCGGTCCAGGTGGCCGGTCAGGGACTGGAGCACGGTGGTGATGATCGTGGCGCCGCCCGGTGAACCGAGGGCGAGGACCGGCTTGCCGTCCTTGAGCACGATGGTCGGGGCCATCGACGAGCGGGGGCGCTTGCCCGGGCCCGGCAGGTTCGGGTCGTGGACGGCCGGGTCGGCCGGGGCGAAGGAGAAGTCGGTCAGCTCGTTGTTGAGGAGGAAGCCGCGGCCGGGGACCGTGATGCCGCTGCCGCCGGTGGACTCGATCGTCAGGGTGTAGGAGACGACGTTGCCCCACTTGTCGGCCGTCGTCAGGTGCGTGGTGTTCTCCCCCTCGAACGTCGTGGGCGCGGCCGTGCCGCCGCTTTTGCACCGGGCCGGGTTTCGTGGGTCACCGGGCGCCACCGGACTGGTCAGCACCGCGTCGTCCCTGATCAGGCATCCGCGCGCGTCGGCGAACCGCTGGCTCAGCAGCTCCTTCGTGGGGACGTCCTCGAAGGCCGGGTCGCCCACCCAGCGGCCCCGGTCGGCGAAGGCGATACGGCTCGCCTCGATGAGCCGGTGGAGGTAGCGGGTCTCGCTCGCCCCCGACAGGTCGGTGCGCTCCAGCATGTTGAGGGCCTGGGCCACGGTCGTACCGCCGGACGAGGAGGGCGCCATGCCGTAGACGTCCAGGCCCCGGTAGCCGGCCTTCGTCGGCTTCTGCTTCAGCGTGCGGTAGGAGGAGAGGTCCTTGCGGGTCAGGTCGCCGGCACGGACGGTCCGGGTGGCCTGCGGGTCGACGGGCGGCTTGCGGACCGTACGGACGATGTCGTCCGCCAACTCGCCCCGGTAGAGCTCCGCGACACCCTTGCGGCCGAGCTGCTCGTAGGTGCGGGCCAGGTCGGGGTTCTTGAACACCGAGCCCACGGCCGGCAGTTCACCGCCCGGCAGGAACAGCTTCGCGGAGGCCGGGAAGTCGGCGAACCGGGCCTGGTTGGAGGCCGTCTGCGAGCGGAAGGTGGAGTCCACCACGAAGCCGTCCCGGGCCAGGCGTCCGGCCGGTTTCAGCAGCGTACGAAGGGACTTGGAGCCCCAGGTGTCGAGCGCCCGCTCCCAGGTGGCGGGGGTGCCGGGGGTACCGACGCCGAGGCCGCTGGTGACGCCTTCCTCGGACGGGATGGGCTTGCCGTTCTCCAGGAAGAGGGAGGCGTCGGCGCTGCGGGGTGCTGTCTCGCGGCCGTCGATGGTCTGCACCGTGTGCTTCTCGGCGTCGTAGTGGACGAGGTAGCCTCCGCCGCCGATGCCCGCCGAGTACGGCTCGGTCACGCCGAGCGCGGCGGCGGTCGCCACGGCCGCGTCCACCGCGTTGCCGCCCTGGCGCAGCACCTCGATCCCGGCCGCCGACGCGTCCCGGTCGACGCTGGCCACCGCTCCCCCGTAGCCCACCGCCACCGGGGACTTGGGCGGGGCGGGGTGCCGGTGCGCGGGCTCCGCGGAGCCCGCGGGCGCGGTGGCCCCGAGTGAGGCGACCAAGGCGAGGGCGGCCACCATCGACATGTTCCGGCCGACGGAACGGTGCATACGAACCTCCAGTCAACGGATCTCCGCGCAGGCTAGCCCCCGGGCACCCGGATCGTCAGGACCGCCTCGAACGGTTACCCGAATGACCGATAACATGCCCGGCCATGACGGACGACGTGCGCAACATCGTGCTGGGCGTGATAGCCGCCGGGGTCAGCGGATCGCTGGGCTGGCTGGCCCGTACCTACCTCCTTCGGCGCAAGCTGCGCCGCAAGCAGGCGTTCTTCGGGCTGCCGGCCCACTCCGAGTGCCTGCTGGTGGTCAACCGGTACGCGGGCGCCGAGGGGTCCGTGCACCGGTACGACGTCTTCGCGCTGCTGGAGCTCTCCGCGCTGATCAAGGACTGTGCGGCGAACGCGCAGATCGTGACCCACGACGTGGCGCAGCAGGGTTTCGGGGAGCGTACGGAGTTCTGCGTCGGCGGCCCGACGTCCAACCAGCGGATGGCTGCCCACCTGCGGACCCTGCTCCCCGGCGTACGGATCAACACCGAGCCGGACCCCGGCCCGGACCGCGTCGCCTTCCAGATCGGTTCGGAGCGCTACCGACTGGAGCCGGGGACCTCGGAGTACGTGCTGCTGGCGCGACTGACGGGCGGTCAGGAGGCGCGGCCGGTCTTCCTGTTCTGCGGTCAGCGGGCCATCACCAACCAGGCGGCGACCCGATATGTGTCGCGCCACCACGAGAAACTGCTGCGCAAGCACGGCGACAAGTCGTTCGCGCTGCTGCTGAAGGTGGTCAACTCCCAGGCGTACGGCCCCGATGTGGTGGAGGTCGTCGGCGATGTGACCCGCGCGGCGCAGACGCCCGCGACGACGGCCCCGGCCTCCCACCGGGCGGGTGACTGAGCGGGCCCGGCGTCAGCGCCGCAGCCGGGCCCGGCCGCCCTCCACCATCGCGGTGATCTCACCGATCCTCAGCGGCCGGGCCAGCAGCACCACCACGAGCAGCAGGGCGAGGGTCCCCGCCCCGGCGGCCGCCACGTCCCCCGCGCCCTCGGCCGCGCGGGCGGCCACGTAGGCGAGCGCCCCGGCGGGCAGGCAGGCGGCGATCAGCCGGAGGTGGGCACCGAGGGTGGGTGAGCGCAGCAGGGGCCCGGCCCCGGTGGCCGAGATCCGCCGGGACAGCACGTACCCGGTGACGGCGAAGCCGACGGAGAAGGCCACCGTGCTCGCTCCGGCCATCCCGGTCACGGCCCAGCGTGCGGGCAGCACCCAGTAGGCGGCCGCCGAGAGACCGGCGTTGACGGCGGCGACGACGAGGTTGAGCAGGAAGGGCGTGCGGGTGTCGCCCATCGCGTAGAAGCCGCGGGAGAGGACGTACTGCCCGGAGAAGGCGATGAGCCCGGGGGCGAACGCCATCATGATTCCGGCCATCACCGTGATGTCGGCGTCGGTGGCGCGCCCGTACCCGAAGACGGAGCCGATCACCCAGGGCGCGAGGACCAGGAACGCGGTGGCGGCGGGCACGACGACCGCGGCGCTGGTCCGCAGGGCGTACGCGACATCGCGCCGGACCCCGGCGAGGTCCCCGTCGGCCGCCGCCCGGCTCATCCGGGGCATCAGCGCGGTGACGAGCGAGACGGTGATGATGCCCTGCGGGACGACCCAGAGCTGGTAGGCGTAGCTGTACGCGGTGTAGCCCGCCCCGCCCGCCACCTGCTGCTCGAACGCCTCCTGACCGGCGATGGTGGAGTACCGGGTGACGACCCAGTACGCGAGCTGGTTGGTGAGCACCAGCAGCACGAGCCAGCCGGCCGAGCGCATCGGCCGGGTCAGTCCGCTGCCACGCCAGTCGAAACGGGGCCGCCAGCGGAACTTCGCGGCCCGCAGCGCGGGAAGCAGCGCGAGGGTCTGCACGGCGATCCCGGCGGTGGTGCCCCAGCCCAGGAGGTGGGCGTCGGTGTTGGACAGGGCGCCGTCGGAGCTCGCGGCGACGGCGATGTAGAGGCCGAACACCCCGATGATCACCATGTTGTTGAGGACCGGGGTCCACATCATCGCGCCGAACCGGCCGCGGGCGTTGAGGACCTGGCCGAGCAGGGTGAAGAGCCCGTAGAAGAGGATCTGCGGCAGGCAGTAGCGGGCCAGCGCCACGGTCAGCTCGGCCTGGCGGCCGTCGTAGTCGGTGTAGACGCCGACGATCAGGGGCGCCGCCGCCACGGCGAGCGCGGTGAGCGCGAGGAGGCCGACGGTGCACAGGGTGAGCAGCCGGTCGGTGTACGCGGCTCCGCCGTCGGCATGCTCCTTGGCGGCCCGGACCAGCTCGGGGACGAAGACCGCGTTGAGCGCGCCGCCGATGAGCAGGATGTAGAGGATGTTGGGGACGGTGTTGGCGACCGTGTAGCCGTCGGCGGTCAGCCCGGTGCCGAGCGCGGCGACGACGACGGCTGAACGGACGAACCCGGTGGCGCGGGAGACGACGGAGCCCGCCGCCATCACGGCCCCGCTGCGCAGGACGGAGGCGGACCGGGCCGGAGCTATCCCGGCCTCCTCCCCCACGTCATCGGGATGTACGGCCCCGTCGGGATGTACGGCCCCGTCGGGCTTCACATCCCCCCCGAGCCCTCCGGCCCCCTCGGGCTTGACGGTTCCGCTCACTGGTCTCTCCCGCGCTCCGAGGTACTGGCCGACGGTGGAGGGTACTCCGCGCGATCAGGGCCCGGACGGGCGGGGCACGGACGGAACCGGCGAGGAGACACGGGCGGAATCCGACATGGGGGAAACGGAACCCGGCAGGGGGGAAACCGCCTCTCACCTGTCGAGTCTTGCTGCCCTGGAGGTCTTTCCGTTGAGTTCCGCACGCCCGCGCATCCCTCGTACCGCCCCGTCCGGCCGGAACGCCCGGCTCGCCCTCACCGTCCCGGCGGCGCTGCTCGCCGCCGCGCTCACGGCCTGTTCGGGCGGTGGTGCCTCCGGTTCCGCCGCTCAGGAGGGCGGGGACGGCAAGGCACTGGCGACCAGCATCTCCGTCAACCTCCAGGGCAAGGCGGCGGCCCCGGGTGAACCGGTGAAGGTCTCGCTGGCGGAGGGGAAGCTGAAGACGGTGTCGGTGAGGGCGGGTGAGGGCGGCACGCTGGCCGGGAAGATATCCGCCGACGGCCGGACCTGGATATCCGAGCGGGTCGCCGCGCCGGGCACCGCGTACACGGTCGAGGCGAAGGACGCGGACGGGGGCAGCGACACGGCCACCTTCACGACCGCCGAGGCGGAGAAGGTCAACAAGCTGTCGCTCGCGCCGGGCAAGAACACCACGGTCGGCATCGCCCAGCCGCTGTCGGTCGTCTTCGACCACCCGGTGAAGAACAAGGCGGCGGTGGAGCAGGCCCTGAAGGTGTCCACCTCGAACAGCACCGAGGGCTCCTGGGGCTGGCTGCAGGACTACTCGGGCAAGGACCGCGTCGACTGGCGGCCCGAGGAGTACTGGAAGCCCGGCACGAAGGTCACTCTGGCCGCCGAGCTGAACGGCATCGACACGGGCACGGACGGCGGCTGGTTCGTCCGTGACTACCTGACGGCGTTCACCATCGGCGCCGCGCAGGTGGTCAAGGTGGACCTCGACGGACACCGCCTCTCCCTGCACCGCGACGGCAAGCAGGTGCTTCAGGCGCCGATGTCGGGCGGTACGCCGGGCGGCGACAAGGCGTCCTGGCGGGGCACGGCGGTCCTGATGTCGAAGGAGGGCACGATCAACATGCGCTCCGAGACGGTGGGCCTCGGCGACGCCTACGACAAGATGGTCGACTACTCGATGCGGCTGACCTGGTCGGGGATGTACGCGCACGCCGCGCCGTGGAACTCCGGCTACTTCGGCAACGCCAACCGCAGCTCGGGCTGTCTCGGGATGAGCGACGCGAACGCGTCGGCGCTCTACGGGCAGGTACGGGTGGGCGACCCGTTCGAGATCACCGGCGCCGACGCCAAGGGCACGGTCGCCGAGGGCAACGGGTACGGCGCGTGGAACGTGGCGTGGGCCGACTGGCAGACGAGGAGCGCGCTGAAGTGAGCCGCGCGCTCACCCCCGAACAGCCGAAGTCCTACTGACACCGCGTCCAACAATCGTTACCTTCACGCAACACACCCGGTGGTTACCAGCGGTAAGCAACCGGGGTTACCGTCGGGTCACTTTGCACTGACACGCGTGAGGAGTGACCCGTGGTACGTCCGAAACCGGCACTGCGCACCACCGCTTCGATCACCACCGCCGCCGTCCTGCTGACCGGAGCCGCCCTCGGTGCGGCTCCGGCAGCCGGAGCCGCACCCGCCCCCACCTCGGCGAGCGCCTCCGCGCCGGGTTGGACGTTCCACGACATCCCCGGCTCCGGGGGCATCACCCTCAAGGGCAACGTGTTCAGACCGTCCGGAGCGGCGGCCGGTACCAAGCACCCCCTCATCGTCTTCCCGACCAGCTGGGCCATGCCGCAGATCGAGTACCTGGCGCAGGCCCAGAAGCTCGCCGACTCCGGATATGTGGTGCTGAGTTACACCTCGCGCGGCTTCTGGCTCTCCGGCGGGAAGATCGAGGTGGCGGGGCCGCCGGACATCGCGGACGCCTCCGCCGTCATCGACTGGGCGCTGGCGAACACCTCGGCCGACCCGGACCGGATCGGCATGGGCGGGGTCAGTTACGGCGCGGGCATCAGCCTGCTGGCGGCCGGGCACGACCCGCGGATCAAGGCGGTGGCCGCCCTCAGCGGCTGGGCCGACCTGATCGAGTCGATCTACAGCGGGCGGACCCAGCACCTCCAGGCCGCGGCCCTGCTCGGCGGCGCCGGGCTGATCACCGGCCGCCCCAGCGACGAACTCTCCCAGACGCTCAAGGGCTTCCTCGGCTCCAACCTGGTCAAGGAGCCAGAGATGATCGCCTGGGGCGCCAAGCGCTCGCCCGCGACGTACCTCGACAAGATCAACGCCAACGGCGCGGCCGTCATGATGGGCAACGCCTGGGGCGACACGATCTTCCCGCCCAACCAGTACGCCTCGTTCTACGAGAAGCTCACCGGCCCCAAGCGGCTGGAGTTCCGCCCCGGCGACCACGCGACCGCCGAGCTGACCGGCCTGTTCGGGCTGCCCAACGACACCTGGACGAGCACCCGCCGCTGGTTCGACCGCTACCTCAAGGGCGAGCGCAACGGCATCGACACCGAGCAGCCCGTCCAGCTCAAGTCCCGCAACGACGAGGGGTACGAGGGTTACCCGGACTGGAAGTCGGTGGGCTCGGCCGAGAAGCGTATACAGCTCGACGGTACGAAGAAGGTCTGGGCGAACGTCGACTCCGGTGCCAACGGGGGCATCACGCTGCTCTCCAACGCCCTGGACCAGTTCCTGAAGCTGCCGCCGACCGTCTCCGTACCCCTTCTGCCAGGCACCTTCGCGAGCGTGTGGCAGTCCGAGAAGTACGGCTCCCAGCAGCGCGTCCGGGGTACGGCCGAGCTGCACACCACGGTGACCAGCACCAAGCCGAGCGGCACCTTCGTCGCGTACCTCTACGATGTGGGCCCGCTCGGCGTGGGCAAACTGGTCAGCAACGCCCCGTACACGTTCCACGGGCAGACGCCGGGCCGGCCCTTCCCCGTCGACCTGGAGCTGTTCTCCACGGCCTACGACGTCCCGGCCGGTCACCGGCTCGCCCTGGTGATCGACACCGTCGATCCGCTGTACATCGAGCACAACCCGACCGGCGCGCAGCTGACCTTCTCCTCGCCCTCCACGGACCCGAGTCATCTCTCGGTCCCGCTGCGCGAGAAGTGATCACCGACTGCTGCCGGGCGGGACATGCTCCGCTACTGCCCTCCCGGCAGCAGCTTCCCCGGCTCGGCCGGGGCCACCCCCACCGCCTCCGTCCTCGGATTGCGCCGCTGCCTTCGCGCCACCCAGGTGGCGAACCACGAGAGCAGCATGCACATACCGATGTAGATCGGAGAGATCACCATCACGACAGGGATGAAGGGAAGATCGTAGTCGAGATTCGACGCGATCAGCTTTCCAGCGTGGAGGAATTCCTCGTAGGTGATCAGGTAGCCCAGTGAGGTGTCCTTGAGGGCGACCACCAGCTGACTGATGATGGTCGGCAGCATCGCGCGCACGGCCTGGGGGGCCAGGACGAACGTCGTGACCTGGGTCTTGCGCATCCCGAGGGCGTACGCGGCCTCCCGCTGGCCCCGGTCCACGGAGTTGATCCCGGTCCGGAAGACCTCCGCGAGGACCGAGCCGTTGTAGAGGGTCAGTCCGGCGACCAGAGCGGGCAGGGCCTGGACCTTCAGCGCCACGAAGATGAAGAAGATCATCACCAGCACCGGCATGGCCCGGAAGAACTCGACCAGCAGGGTGGAGATCCAGCGCACCGGGCGGTGCACGGAGAGCCGGCCGACCGTGAGGACCGCGCCGAGGGCGAGGGAGAGCACGGCGGCGTACGCGAACGCCTTGAGCGTGTTGCCGAGCCCGCGCAGGAGCAGTTCCTGGATGCCCTTGTACTGGAAGGGGCGCCACTTCTCGGCGGTGAACTGGTCGGTGTCGAAGAGCAGATAGATGATCCAGCCGACGAGGGCGAGGATCACGGCCGTCGAGGCGATCCCGTACAGGAGATGCCGTTTGCGGGTCTGCGGCCCCGGGATGTCGTAGAGCGCGGTGGCCGAGGGGACATGGGTCATCGTGCGACTCCCCAGCGCTTCTCCATCACGTTGAAGAGCGCACTGATGGTCAGGGTGATGATCAGGTAGCCGACGGCGATCCAGATGAACGTCCAGATGATGCTGTAGCCCAGCTCGTTGAGCGTCCGGTAGGTGCCGAGCAGCTCGGTGACGCTGAACGCGCCGGCGATCGCGGAGTTCTTGGCCAGCGCGATCAGGGTGGAGCCGACGGGCGGGATCACCGAGCGGAAGGCCTGCGGCAGGACGACCTCGCTCAGGGTCTGGCCGAAGGTCATCCCGAGGCTGCGGGCGGCCTCGCCCTGGCCGGTGGGCACGGTGTTGATGCCGGAGCGCAGCACCTCGCAGATGAAGGCGGAGGTGTAGCAGCCGAGCGCCAGGACGGCGAAGAGCTGGAAGGGCAGCACGAGGCCGAAGCGGGGCAGGCCGAGGAGGACCGCGAAGAACAGCAGCGTCAGCGGGGTGTTGCGCAGCACGGTCACCCAGACCGTGCCCAGCACCCGCAGCGAGCCGACGGGGGCGACGCGGAAGGAGGCCATGACGAAGCCGAGCGCGAGGGCGAGGGCCGAGGAGTAGACGGTCAGCTCGACGGTGCCGAGGAAGCCCTCGCCGTAGAGGGAGAAGTTGTCTGTCAGTACGTCCATGGGTGGGGCCGTCCCCTCAGTTCGCCGGGTAGCGGTCGATCGGCGGCGGGGTCGGCGCGGGCACGCCGGAGCGCCCCAGCGTCGCTTCGAACGCCTTCTTCCAGTTGCCGTTCTTCTCGTTCGCCTCCAGCGCGTCGTTGAGGGCGGCCCGCAGCGGGTTGTCGTTGCGCGGTACGCCGATGCCGTACGGCTCCTCGGAGAAGGGCTTGCCGACGACCTTCATCTCCTCGGGCGCCTTGGCCGCGAAGCCCAGCAGGATCGCGTCGTCGGTGGTGACGGCGTCGACCTGGTAGGTCAGCAGGTTGTCGACGCAGATCGAGTACGTGTCGTAGGCGACGAGCACCGCCTTGGGGTAGTCCTCGGCGATGCGCTGGTAGGGCGTGGAGCCGGCCGCCGAGCAGACCGTCCTGCCGTCCAGGTCCGGGGGCCCTTTGATGTCGTTCTCGTCGGTGCGCACCAGGAGTCCCTGGCCGGCCATGTAGTAGGGCCCGGCGAAACCCACGAGCTTCTTGCGCATGTCGTTGACGGTGTAGGTGCCGACGTAGTAGTCGATCTGGCCGTTCTGGAGTGCGGTCTCGCGGTTCGCGGAGGCGATGGTCCGGAAGCGGATGGTCTTCGGTTCGAAGCCGAGCGAGGCCGCCATCATCCGGGCGATCTCGATGTCGAAGCCGGAGTAGATACCGCTGGCCGGGTCCTTCTCGCCCAGGTAGGGCTGGTCCTCCTTGGCGCCGACGATCAGGTGGCCGCGCCGCTCCGCCTTCTGCCAGGTGGGCGACGCGGGCAGTTCGAAGCCCTGGTCCACCTGGTAGACGGGCAGCGCCTCGGGCGCCGGTCCCTTGACCGGCGGACTGCCCTCCTTGCCGCAGGCCGCGGCGAGGGCGGTGAGCAGGAGGCAGAGGGCGAGGGCGGCGCCGCGGCGGCCCGTACGGTGTCGGGTGGTGCGAGAACTGTTGGTAGGCGAAGTGCTGGTACGCGACACGAGAAGCCCCCCGTCAGTGCTTGAGGATCTTGGACAGGAAGTCCTTGGCACGGTCGCTTTCCGGGGCGGTGAAGAAGTCCTCCGGGGTGCGGTCCTCGACCACGCGGCCGTCGGCCATGAAGACGACGCGGTTGGCGGCGGACCGGGCGAAGCCCATCTCGTGGGTGACCACGACCATGGTCATGCCGTCCCGGGCGAGCTGCTGCATGACCTCCAGCACCTCGTTGATCATCTCCGGGTCGAGCGCCGAGGTGGGCTCGTCGAAGAGCAGCGCCTTGGGGTCCATGGCCAGGGCGCGGGCGATCGCCACGCGCTGCTGCTGGCCGCCGGAGAGCTGGGCGGGGAACTTGTCGGCCTGGGGGGCGAGGCCGACCCGCTCCAGCAGCTCCCGGGAGCGCCGGTCGGCCTCGTCCTTCTTGCGCCTACGGACCTTGAGCTGGGCCAGTGACACGTTGGCCAGCACGGTCTTGTGGGCGAAGAGGTTGAACGACTGGAACACCATGCCGACTTCGGCGCGGAGCTGGGCCAGGCCCTTGCCTTCGGCGGGGAGGGGCTTGCCGTCGATCAGGATGGAGCCGGACTCGATCGTCTCCAGCCGGTTGACCGCCCGGCAGAGGGTCGACTTCCCGGAGCCGGAGGGGCCGATGACCACCACCACCTCCCCGCGGCCGACGGTGAGATTGATGTCCTGAAGTACGTGCAACTCTCCGAAGTGTTTGTTGACGTCCCTCAGTTCGATCAACGGATCGACGGCCATGCGCTGCCCTACCCACTTGTCGCTGTGTCGAGGTCAGCGCAAACTATCCAGCCCGGAAAGGGACTTCGCACCCGACACGCCCAAATGGCACATAAGGCTGTTTATCTCTCTTGGTGATCAGTTCTCGGCCGACTCCGCGTACATCTGCGAGAGCTCGGGGCTGCCCGTCATGGCCCAGTCCAGCCCGGCGGCGACGACGTCGATCTCCCGCCCGGACTCCAGCCGCACCATAGGCTGCCCGCTCGGCCAGATGTCCCACGTGGCCCCCGGGACCGTGCGCACGATGACGGTGCCGAGGTAGAGACCGGCGTCGTTGCCCAGCCAGGGCAGCTCCTCGGGGTCGTCGCGCCAGCGCGGCGGCAGCTGGTCGAGCGCGGCCAACGAGGCCGGGGTGTCGTCGAGTTCGAGTCCTTGCTGCCCCGCCCGGGCACGCAGCAGTTCGCATTCGGCGAGCAGCTCGGCCGCGCCGTCGGGATCAGCTTCGACGGCGGCCGCGAGCGCGTGCCCCTGCGTACTGCCCTGACGCTTACGCCAGTTGTCCAAGAAAGGGATGTTCATACCACTAGGGTCCCACCCTTGCCAGGTTCCACACCACAGGGCGCGCGGGCCCTGCCGCGGTCCGGGCCGGCGAGCGCCGCGGACCGCAGGTGGCACGGAGCGGGAGAAATCCGATGCCCTAGGGTGCGAACATGAGTGCTCAGACGTATGTGTCGGACCTGTTCTCGCTGGCCGGCCGGGTCGCCGTCGTGACCGGCGGCAGCTCCGGGATCGGGCGGGCCATCACCGGGGCTCTTGCCCGGGCCGGGGCGAGCGTGGTCGTGGTGGCTCGGCGGGAGGCCGAACTCAAGGCCACCGTGGAGGAGTTGGTGGACGATGGGTGCCGGGCCGCCTGGTTGAGTGCTGATCTGGGCACCGCCGAGGGGGTGCGTGCCGCGGCCGACGGGGCCGTCGCAGCCCTCGGGGAGCCGGACATCCTCGTCAACTGTGCCGGGATCAACCTGCGGCCGTCCCTCGACGAGCTCGGTGAGGACGTCTGGGTGAAGCTTCCCCTTGATTGTGGACACCTGGAGACTGGGACCCGAGGTTCCAGAGGAAGTAGCACCAGGTGGGAAGCAAGTACACGAAGCG
>NZ_JBEXSI010000095.1:0-15881 GCF_040613515.1 Streptomyces sp. NPDC006261 | reverse complement strand
CGGCGGCCCGGCGGCGGTGGGCCTCGTCGCCCTCGCCGCCCTGGATGAGCTTGCGCTGCTGGACGACGTCCTGGAGCCCGTACGCCATCCAGGCCCAGCAGTGGCGTCCGCTTGCTGTCTGCCCTTGTCGGCGTGGGAGAGCCCCGAGTCGGTGGAGGTGACTCGGGGCTCAACGCAGGGCCTGGGCGCGGTCAGGCTTTGGGCATCAGAACGGTGTCGACGATGTAGACGGTGGCGTTGGCGGTGGGGACGTTCCCGCAGACGACCTTCGAAGTGTCGTTGACGGTGTAGTTCTCGCCGGAGCCCTTGGTGGCGAGGGTGGACTTCTGGAGGGTGTCGAAGGTTCCGCTCTCCAGTTGCATGGGGGAGAGCTTCTCGCCGACGACGTGGTACGTCAGGATGCTGGTGAGCATCTCCTTGTCGGCCAGGACCTTGTCCAGGTCGGCCTTCGGGATCTTGGCGAAGGCGTCGTTGGTCGGCGCGAACACGGTGATGTTCTGGGCGTTGTTGAGGGTGTCGACGAGGCCGGCCTTCTTGACCGCGGTGACCAGGGTGGACAGGGCCGGGTTGTTGGAGGCGGCGGTGGCGACCGGGTCCTGGGCCATGCCGTCGAAGGAGCCCGCACCGTCCTTCGGGACGCCGGCACAGGCCGGACCGAACGGGCCGTCCGCGGGGGCGGCGCCGTCAGCCGCCGGGCTCGACTTCTCGTCGGCGGGGGCGGAGCTGCTCGCCTTGTCGGCTGCCTTGTCGGAGGAACTGTCGTCCCCGCCGCAGGCGGTGAGCGTGAGGGGCAGGACGGCGGCGGCGGTGACGGCGATGGCGGTGCGGCGGAAACGGAAGGCGTTCACGGACGTTCTCCTGTGTGCTCGGTCGGTTGCGCTGGGTGTCGGCAAGGGGTGTGGGTGAGGGATGGCTCGGGGGTGGTGAGCGCTGACGTCAGGTCAGGCGTCGGGGCGCGGAGACGACGGTCAACGCAGTCGATCGCGCAGTGCGCCGAGAGTGGTGCTCGCGCCGTGCCGGTGCCGCCGTGGTCGTCATGTCTGCTATTCGGGGCTGCCGCGACATCGGATTGGTCTGAGGGCGAGGAAGTTTGAGCCCAGGGCTCGGCCCCTTGGTCAGACTGCCGTCCGCCGGGCGGCGGACGGCAGTCTGAACGCCGTAGTCCGTGCGGGTGCAATGCGCGGGTCGACCAATCCGGCGCGCAGGCGGTGGCGAATGCCCCATGTGAGCGGCTGTTTGGAGGAAGCACCGCACACGCCGACGCATCCATCGGGATGGATGCGTCACCCGTTCCCCGCGGTGGAAGGCCCGTGGGGGACAGTTTGTCGCGGGGCGCACTCTCCTGGGCGCCCCGCGACGGACCTCCCCGCAAGCTGACGGCCGAGGCGGCGAGGGGACCAACCGGAGAGCGGGAGCGAGGAGAATCCGGCCCAGCCCCGGCCGATCGGCTCGCCGTCGGCGCCTCGGCGAGCTGAGCCCCTGGGATCACGGACGGGGCACGTGGCCTGAGGTCATGACGATGCGGCGCGTCCTTGCCCATGTGCGCCCAGAAGGAAGCCCCCGAGCTGGTGGATCACCCCGCCGAACAGCTTCCGGCGGCGGACACGGTCCCCGTCGAAGCGGCCCCAGGGACCGGTCGCAAAGCGCGACACCGCGTCGTGGGAGGCGCGAGAGCGATCGATATCGGTGACCGTAGCGCGCCCCGGCCGGGCTTCGCGTTCATCCCTGCTGCGCGCTCGCGTTGTCGAGCGTGGCGTAGACAACGAGGTTGTCCCGGTACTCTCGGCGGCTGCGGTCGTAGGTGCCCGAGCAGGTGATCAGGTGCAGGGCGGGCGGTCCGCTGGTCGCATAAACCTGATTGTCGGGGAAGGCGTCCTTCCCGTACTGGCGCAGCGCCTTGACGGTGAAGGTGGTGGTGGACCGGTCGTCCTGGACCATGGTGACTTCGTCGCCCGGATCGAGCGTGGAGAGCCCGTGAAAGGCTCCTGGGCCGGTGGCTGAGTCGACGTGGCCGACGACGACCGTCGCGCCGGGGCCACCTGGGCGGGGGCCGTCGCTCCACCAGCCTATGTTCTCGGGTTCGTCGGGGACTCCGAGGCGGCCGTCCTGCTGGACGCGCAGGCCGATCAGGGGCTGGTCGATTCCGATGGCGGGTATGCGGATGCGGACCGGTGGTGCGGGCGTCCGGTCGTCGGATGTCGTGGCTTGGCCGGATCCTGGGTGAACGGGGAGGCTGCCTCTGTCCATCCGTTCCGGTGCCTGCCCGGGGCTGGTGCTCAGAGTGGAGAAGCCGATGCAGGCCAGTGCTGCCCCAACGGCTATGGCGATCAATCCCGCGGTTCCCCGCCTGCCGGGTATTCGCCGTAGTCGCGGGCGGCGGGTGGCGGTGGCACGGGCCGGTCGCCCGACCCGCCGTCGGCGTGTCGGGCGACCGGGGAGGAACGGGCTGTTCATGCCTGGCCGGCGCCACGTCGTCGGCGCAGGGCCAGCACTCCGGCAATGGCCAGGAGTGCCCCGCCGCCCAGCGCGGTGACGGGCACGACGGGGAAGCCGTCGCCGGAGGCGAGGCCGCCGAGACCGGCACCGACACCGCCGTCGGGGTGGAGCGAGTCGGCCTCGTTGACGGCCGCGGTGTTGGGGAGCGCGACATAGGGGAAGGTGTCGCCGGGCTCGCGGTAGGGGGTGTCGACGGCGTCGCCGGCTGCCAGCGCGGGCACGATCTTGCCGGTCTGCGCGGCGCCTTCGAGCGCCTGGAGCTCGATGTCGACGACATCGTCGTTGAGCCGGCGGCCGTTGGGGAAGCCCGCCAGGTCCTCGCCCAGGACGCCGAGGCGGTTGGGCTTCGCGGCCGGAGGGACGGCCATGTTCAGGCGCAGCATTTCCGCGGGAACGACCGCCGACTTGTCGACATCCTGGTTGAGGCCCAGCGAGTTGAGGTCCGCCTTGATGGGGCCGCACTCCTTGCAGATCCCGGTGAGGAAGATCTCGACGAGGTCGTTGCGCGGCGCGGCGGGGGCGGGAACCTTGTAGATGCTCTCGATGAGCTTGGGGACCATGGGGTCCTTGACCTTGTCGACGACCGGGGTGACCGTGGCGTCCTTCTCCGGGCTCAGCGCGTTGAAGGCGTCTTTGAACTTCAGCGGCACAACGACTTCGTTGACGAGCGGGTTGCCGAGACGGGAGACCTGCCGCCACTCGCCCGAGTTTCCGTCCTTGGCAACTGCCTTGCCGTCGTCCGCCGCCTGTACGGAGGCGTCCTCGCTGCCCTTGCTGCCGGCGCCCGTGACGTCGGCTCCTCGGCGGTCGGTGGTGGACCACACGCCGATGACGGGGTTGCGCTTGGCGTCGCCCTTGAGCGCCAGCGTCGACTTGGGCACCTGAACGGCGAGGGTGTTGATGTTGTAGCCGGCCAGCGTGTTGTGGCCGGTCTCCGAGAGATCGCCCCCGTACAGGAGGTCGAAGATCCGCAGGTCCAGGAAGAACGGGTCGGACGCCTGGCCGGCGAAGGTCGTCCCGCCGCCCGGCAACGGAACCACGGCCTCCTTGCGAAGAGAGGCGTAGTCGGGCATCGACGCCTTGCCGACGTTCGAGGGCGCGACCGGGGAGTCCTTCAGGAGCGTCTTGGTGTTCCCGCTGCTGTCGGTGACCTTGAGGCTGTAGGTCTGCCGGAAGTTCAGGGTCTCGTCGTTCACCGACTTCACGACACCGGTGCTGTAGAGGAACTGGTCGGCATCGTCGCGGACGTGGTCGGTGAACTCCCACGTGTACGTCGTGTCCGGCTTGCCGTTGCCGTCGGCGTCGATCTTGATGTTGTAGCGGGCGTCCTCGGCGAACGGGTAGAAGTTCGGACCACCGTTGGGCTCCTGGAACGGGAGCCAGTTCGCCACCAGAGTGACGGTGTCGGGCTTGTCCGGGCTGGTGAAAGCGTAGACGTCGGTGTTGTCGGCCCTCGGGTCTCCGGCGATAAGCGGCGCCTCACGGTGGCTGGAGGCCGAGCTGGAGGCGGGGGCGAGGCCGGTGACCGCCGCGGCGGTCAGCAGGGCCAGTGCGCCGGTGGCGGCGAGGGTGCGCTCGGCCCGGCGGGAAGCGGGGCGTCGTCGAAGCATGCGGGGAGCGTGCATGGGTGTCCGTTTCCGGTGAGAGCCGCTCGCCCTCCGGAAAGTCCAGGCGCAGCGGCTGGGAGCTGTAGCTTCCAAGTGCCACATCTGGCCCGCAGGAGCTCGCCCCGATCGACGATGAGCACGCGGTTAAAGTCCCATAATGTGACGCTGGGCTGCCCTCAGGTCACCATGTGTGCCTTGCGCCCGCAACGACGGCTGAGCCGAACGGGGCCGCGCCCGGTTGAGCCCGGTCCGGACGGATGGAATCGCGGGCGGCGCTGGCTAGGCGTGCTGCACCTCTCCCGCGGTCGCGAGGGGCAGGGAGCGCAAGGCGTGCACGAGGTCGGGCCAGGCGGAGACATGTGCGGCAACGGCAGGATCGGTGCCTTCGAGAAACGCGAGATGACGGACGGCGTGCGCTACGACGTGGCCGATCTCCAGGTCCGGTGGAGACGGGTGGCCCGCCCTGGGGGAGCGGGTAATCTTGTGCGGTTCCGGGAGCGGGGTACCGGGCAGGTCCGGAGCAGGGTCCGGGTGGATGAGGTAGGTCAGGGCGATGCCGCCCTCGCGAGTGGCGCGCCAGCTGGTCGAGTGCACCATATGCATCTCGTCGTGTTCGCCGAGAAGCGCGAGCCCCCTCGTGGCACGGTCCGGGCTGACACCCCTGTCCAGCGGCATGGCAAGTCGGCGATAGGCGAAGCCCTCGATCGGACCGTGCCGCAGCAGCAACACTTCGACAGTGACAGGCGGCGCTTCGAGCGGGGCGAGCGGCATCGTGCACAGCTCCAACGTCGGCGGAGGGCCCGGAGGAGAGGAACTCCTGCACCGACCTTATTGCAAAGAGTACGCAAGTGCGCAATTCGACCTAATAGTCTCAATAGTGGTCTTTAGTCTCCGAGCGTGAGCCGGTCTGCTGGTCCTCGCTCTTTCCTTCCCACTGCCACGCACTTCCCGCAGCGGTGTCGTGCAGCTCGACGCCGCCTGCTGCCAGGGCTTCGCGTACCTCGTCCGCCAGGTCGTAGGCGCCATCCGCACGCAGCCTCGTGCGCAGGCCGAGCAGCGGAACCAGGATCCGCCCCAGGGTGTGCTCCGGCTCGCTCAGACCGCGGCCGGCGGCCCGTGCCAGACGGCGGATCATCCCGTGCAGGACCGTACGGGCCCACTCCCCGCCCTGGTCCTCCTCCATGTCGGCGCTCCACGCCGCGATCACGGACTCCAGCTCCACCACCGTCTCGGCCATGGTCGCGGCATCCCGCGCCTCCTGGGCGGAGTCGAACGCCAACTCCGCTGCCGCGACGGCCTCCTGGAGTGTCGCCGCACCGCCACTTCTGGCCGCGGCAGCATCGGACGCGGTATCGGCAGCGTCATCGGCCGGACGGCGAGGCAACGGGACCGCCGCGGACTCCGCTCCTGTCACCAGGCCACGCAGTCGCTCCAGGGGCAGCGTGGTACCTCCGGGCACCGGAATGCTGGATCCCCGGCGCCGGATCGTCATCACACCCCGCCCCCACACACGTACAGACGATGTACCGAGATCGAGGATGACCGCAGTGTGCTCGTCGATGCCGAGGACGGCGCTCTCGTCGGGGAGTTCGTACTCCAGGGCGGCGAGGCGGGGTTCACCCAGGTAGCAGAAGCGGGTGTCGTGCGTGCCGCCCTCGGCGTTGTCGTAGTGCGGGATCACCGCGACCGGAAGGCCCAGTGCCCCGAGCATATCCAGCCCGGTGAGCCATGCGGGCGGATGCCCGGCCTTGTACACCTCGTAGACCGGCAGCGCCGCAAACCCCACGGTGCACGCCGCCGCGGAGGCCATCACCGTCACGCCGTACCCGCGCGCCACCCGCTCGCGCAGAATCTCCCCCAGACGCAGTGCGTGCCAACGGCCCAGTGCGTACGACGGGCTGCCGGGCCCCGAGAACACCCAGTCCGCCCTGCGCACCAGGTCACGTACCTTGTCCACGTCGCCACTGCCCGGCGCACCGATCGAAGGGCCATCTGCCTGCATGTCCGGAGCGACCACTGTCGCGAGGCCCACGGAGCGTCGGAAGTATTCGCGGGCACGGGCGGAAATGTCGTCGCGGTTGACCTGAAATCCGTACGGCGTCTCCAGGATCACCGCATCGGCGTCACCGCCCAGGTGGGCAACGAGCTCCCGGTGCAATGTGACCATGGTCGGGCTGGTCTCGCCGGAGCCCATCAGTACCAGAAGTCCGTCTCCAGCGTTCACACCCACCCCGCCGCCTCCGCTCAGGGGGAGCGGACCTCCTATGCGTACCCGGAGCGCAACCGCCCCATGCCGCCGCCCGGTTCACGGAAGGTCGGTGATCGCTGTGCCCGAGGAGGGCGCCTCCTGGACTTGCTGCAGATGCGTCGTGCGGGCGCTCCTCGCGCCCGTATGGGAGGCCGGCCCCCTCGGTGCGTGGTGTATCCCCGCAGGGGGGTCGGCGGGAGCTAGTGCCGTATCAGCCAACGTTCGCCCTGTAGTGCCTCAGATCGCGGATGACACATGTCTCGGCGAACGCGACGTCTGAAATGCGCCAGCATGCTCGCGGTCGGTCGGGCGAGAATCCGCTCATGATCGCTGAAGCGCAGGGAATCCGCATCCGGCACCGCGGGTATGAACCGCAGGTCCATCCCACCGCCTACGTTGCCCCGACGGCCACGCTCGTTGGTGATGTCCGCGTGGGGCCGAGGGCGCGGGTGATGTACGGTGCGGTGCTCGATGCCGAGGGGTCTCGGATCGAGGTCGGGGAGGCGGCGGTGATCTGCGAGAACGCAGTGTTGCGCGGGTCTGCGGTCGCCGGCGATCAGCCGGTGCTTGTCGACGATCACGTCTTCGTGGGGCCGCATGCCACGCTGCTGGGCTGTGAAGTCGGCAGGTGCGTCTATGTGGCGACCGCGGCGACGGTCCTGCAGTGCGCACGGTTGGGGGCCGGCTCGGTTGTCGCTGTCGGCGCGCTCGTCCATGCGCGCACCGTTTTGCCGGACGAGTACTTCGTGCCGCCGCACACCGTGGCGCTTGACGCGCCGGTGCGGCTGCTGGCGCCTGGCGATCCGGGCCTGGCCGAGGCCGTCAGGCGGGTGGGCTTCGCGCAGGTGGCGTTCGGCGTCGACGCGGAGTGGACCGACCGGATCAGCCGGTACGAGCACATCGCGGAGGTGCGCGTCGCCGAGTTCGGCACGCACGCGGACGATGAGGTTCTGAATCTCGGCTAGCGCCGCATCAGCGGCCCTTGTGCCGTGGTGAGGTGACGCGCCGTCCGGATTCCACTTTGGCGGCGCGCGTCCGGCAAGCTGTGCCGGTGTGGCAGAGCGCGTGCGGGTCCGTGAGATCGATGACGACGAGGGCAGGCGGCTGCTGCGGATCATCCGTAGGGGCACCGGGTCGGTGGTGACCTGGCGCCGGGCTCAGATGGTGCTGTTATCCGCGCAGAGCATGCCCGTGGCGAAGATCTCCGAGGTGACGTTCAACAGCGCGGACCGGGTCCGGGATGTGATCCACAACTTCAACGCTGACGGCTTCGACTCGCTCTATCCGAAGTACGCGGGCGGGCGACCGAGGACCTTCACCCTGACCGAGCGCCGGGAGATCAAGAAGATCGCCAAGTCCAAGCCGGCCGAGCACGGCCTGCCGTTCTCGACCTGGAGCCTGGCCAAGCTGGCCGACTTCCTGGTCGCCGAGGGGGTGGTCGACGACATCAGCCACGAGGGCCTGCGGGCCCTGCTCCGCGAGGAGGGCGTCTCGTTTCAACGCATAAAGACCTGGAAGACCTCCCGCGATCCGGACTACGCCGCCAAGAAGGCCCCCGTCGAGCACTTGTACGCCATCGCCGACGGCGAGGTCATACCCGAGGACGGCGAGCCGGAGATGGTGTTCTGTCTGGATGAATTCGGCCCGCTGAACCCGCAGCCGCACCCGGGTCGGCAGTGGGCCGAATTCGGCGGCAGGCACAGAGACCCCGACCGTGAACCACGCCGCAGGCGGCGGGCAACCTACAACCGCCCACACGGAGTGCGGCACCTGTTCGCCGCCTACGACCTGGCCAAGGACAAGCTCTACGGCCACATCAAGAAGACCAAGAACCGATCGAAGTTCCTGGAATTCTGCCGCTACCTGCGCACCCTCTACCCGCCGACAGTCCGCCTGGCGATCGTGTGTGACAACTACTCCCCGCACCTGACCACCAAGCGGTGCCGCCGGGTGGCGGACTGGGCAGAGGCCAACAACGTCGAGATCGCCTACACCCCGACCAACTCCTCGTGGCTGAACCGCATCGAGGCCCAGTTCACCGCCCTGCGCTACTTCACCCTCGACGGCACCGACCACGCCAGCCACAAAGAGCAGGGCAGCACGATCCGCCGCTACATCGTCTGGCGAAACCGCCACGCCGACGACCGGCGCCTACGCGCCGTCGTCGACAGGGCAAACGTTGCCTGATGCGGCGCTAGCCGCTCCCTGTCGCTGCCCGCAGGGTCAGTCCGAGGCCGACGGCGACGACGAGGAGCGAGGTGATGACAGGTCCGGTCCGTGCCAGCTTTCGGAGCAGGGGGTTGTGGCGGAGGGCCCGGGTCCGGTCATGGCTCTCGATGCGTTCGCGCAGGCGTACGAGGAGGAGTCCGGCGAGGGTGAGGGTGGCGGCCATGCCGAGTCCGTAGCCGATGACGAGGAGGACGCCGAAGGCGGTGCGTCCCAGGGCGACGGCGCCGAGGAGCACGACGAGGGCGGAGGGGCTGGGGACCAGGCCGCCGGCGATGCCCATGCCGATGAGGCCGGAGCGGCTCGTGCGCCGGGCGTTTCGGGGCGCCGTTGACGTGTCGGCCGGGTGGTGCTCGTGGTCCGGCGGGGCGAGTGTCGCGACCGCGGGGGTCGCCTGGAGTTCCCCGGCCGGCGCGCTGTCGGGTGCGGAGGCCGGGGTGACGGGCGCGTGGTGGTGACGGCTGTCGGTCCCGTGGTCGTGATCATGATGGTGGCCGTGGCCGTGGCCGTGGTGGTGGTGGTCGACGTGGGTGTGGCTGTGGTTCGGTCCGTGGTGATGGTGGTTGTGTTGCGGCCTGCCCCGGACGGCTCCCGTGAGGAGCCAAAGACCAATGCCGGTGACGAGGAGACCACTGGCGGCTCCGAGCCACATCAGGACGGTCTCTCCGGCCAGGTGGGTGGAGACGGGCAGGGCGAGTCCGAGGACGAGGACGCCGGCGGTGTGCGTCAGGGTGACGGTGGCTCCGACGGTGAGGGCGTCCCGTCTGGTGCCGCGGCGGCCTGCGAGGTAGGCGGCCATGATGGTCTTGCCGTGGCCGGGCATCGCCGCGTGGGAGGCCCCGAGGACCAGCGCCAGGAACAAGGCCAGGAGTCCTACGGGAAGAGTGATCTCGCGAGCGCCGACAAGCGAGTCGAAGGCCCCGGTGACCTTCGCGAACACCCCGCTGATCGCGCTCGCGCCGGGGAGGTCCGCCACCACGGCCGGGACGCCGCCCGCGCCCTGCCCGGGTTCGCTGCGCAGCGCTGCTGTGCGCTGGTCGAGCGGGGAGGCGAGGGGGTCCTGCGGGTACTGGCGCAGTTCGCGGGTAGCGGAGGCCGCCGGTACGTCGGTGCGGGTGATCCTGATGCCCTGGCCGGTGGCGGTCATCTCGTGCCAGCCGATGCGGGTGGTGTCGTAGTCCGTCTCGGCTCGGATGTCGGTGGGCTCGCCGAGAGCGGCCTGGGTGGTGAGCTCGCAGGTGAGGCGGCTGGTCTTCAGACCCGCTTCCCCGTTCTCGTACACCAGGGTGGCCGAGGAGTGCTTCCAGTCCACTCGCTTACCGCCCACGTTCAGGTGGAGCCTAGCCCTCAGACCGGAGCAGGCTTCCTCGGCGTAGGCGCGCGACTCACTGTCGCTGACGGTGTCGTCGTGGTCGGAGTCGACGACGGGACGTTCCTGAAGCGCCGCGATCTCTGCTCGGTCGACGATGATCCGGGTGTCGATCCGGTCGGGCCGAAGGACGAGCCCCGTGTGGTAGTTGACGCTGAAGTTGCCCAAAGGGTGGGCGGCAGCTGCGGGGGCTACTGCCGCGCTCGCGACGGCGGCGAGTGCGGTGGCGGTCAGCATGGTGATGGCTCGGCGCAGGGTGTGGTTCATGGCGTGGTGTCGATTCGCTGGAGCAGGTCACGGGCGTCGTCGGCGTGCAGGGGGTGGAAGGCAGGCTCACGAAGTGCTTCGGTCAGGTCGCGGCGGGCTGCGTCGGGATCGCCCAGTGCGCGATGGACGACTGCCCGGTGGTAGCGGAACAGCGCGCTGCGCATCCCCGTAGCCAGGGCCTTGTCGGCCTGGACGAGTGCTTCAGTGTCCCGGCCGGCCAAGTGCAGGGCCCAGGCGTACGCGTCGTGGACGGCGACGAAGGGGCGGGTGCGCAGGGTCTGTTCGGCCAGGGTGACGGCTCTTCTCGGGTTGCCGTGATCGGCTTCAAAGAGGATCGCGTCGGTGTCCGCCGGGTCGCCGGCGGCTTCCCGGATGCGGTCCTGGGCGCGTAGGAGGGCGTAACTCTCTTCGGCCTGTTTGTCGTTCCCCAGGGACTGTTCGAGTTCGCCCAGGCCCAGCAGGTGGTGCGGCAGGGGCGCGATGGCGACGGCCGCCCGGTAGTCGGCGAGGGCTTTGGTGGTGTTGCCCAGGGCCGTGTGGGCGCGGGCCCGGGTCTCCAGGAGCGCCGCATCGTCCGGGGCGGCCCTGAGCCCGGTCTGTGTCCGGGCCAGGGCGGCTCGCGCGTCGGCGTCCTGGAGGTCCAGGGTAGCCAGGACGTTGTGGGCGAACGAGGTGTCGGCCCGCGTCGCCGCTGCCGCCAGGGACCTGTGCATGAGGGCGCGGGCCCGGTCGGTGTCCCCCTTCAGCTCGAAGGCGTAGGAGGCGCGGGCCAGGGAAGCGGCGTCCGGGCGCAGGTCCGTCATCTTCTGGACGGCCTCGTCGGCTTCCTCGTAGCGGCCCAACTGGGTGTACGCGTCGGCCAGGACGCCGTAGGCGGAGGAGCTGTACGGGCCACTGGCAGTGGCCTTGCGCGCCCAGCGCAACGCGGCGGGGAAGTCGTGGCGCGCCGCGGCCAGGGCCCCCATACCAATCTCGGCGTCCGTGTTGCCCTCGGCCTGCACCGTGAACGAGGTACGCAGCGCCTTCTCGGCCCGGTCGTAGGTGGCCGGGTCGGCGGTGGAACGGGCCTGCTGGACGTAAGCCATGCCCAGGGCGGCCCAGCCCCCCGGATCCTTCGGCAGGCGGGTCACCCGGGCCTGGAGAGCCTCGATCGACCCACGTGGTGGAGAAGCCCCCGGCCAGCCTTGGTCCGACGGACGGGAAACGGTGGTCTGGTCGGGCGCCAGCATGACCGCTCCGGCGGCGAACATCGCCGCGCCCAGGGCCAGGGTGACCACGATGTTCCGCAGCCGCCTGCCGCCGTGTGAGGGGGGTGGCGGCTGGTGCGGGGGTTCGGTGTGGTCCGGGTGCACGGAATTTTCTCCCGAATGTTCGATGCTGCTGGAGTCGCGGCGCCCGGGCCGGGGCGGTGATCTTCGGCCCGGCCCGGGCACCGCTTCAGATGTCCGTCGGGTGCCGGTTCAGCTGTCCTTGCCGCGGCGGCGGAGGCGGAAGCCGCCGACGCCGAGGAGGAGCGCGCCGGCCCCGGCGAGCGCCGCCGCGTGGGTGGGCTCCATGGCCTGGCTCGCCGCGGTGTTCTCCGTCGAGGTCTGCTCGGCGTTGCGGCCGGCCGCGCCGGGGCCGCGGTTCACGTTCTTGGTGTGCGGCAGCGCGACGTACGGGAACGAGGTGCCGAACGGGACCTCGTTCGTGTCGACCTTGTCGCCGTCCGCGAGCGCGGGAACGAGAACACCGGTCTGGGCGGCGCCCTCGACGGCCTGGAGCGAGATGTCGATGACGTCGTCGGCGAGGCGGCGCCCGTTCGGGAAGCCGGCCAGGTCGCCCGCGAGCACTCCGAGGCGCTGGGGCCTCGCGGTGGGCGGCACCGCCATGTTCAGGCGCAGCTCCTCCGCCGGGACGATCTTCTTGAGCGGCGCGTCCTTGTTGAGGCGGTGTGCGTTCAGGTCGGCCTTGATAGGACCGCAGGCCTTGCAGATACCGGTCAGGTAGATCTCGGCGAGGTCGTTGCGGGGGGTCTTGGGGGCCGGAACCCCGTAGACCTGTTGGATGAGCTTGGGCAGGATCGGGTCGTACACCTTGTCCACGACGGGCTGGACGGTGCGGTCCTGGCTGGGGTTGAGGGTGTTGAAGGCGTCCTTAAACTTCAGCGGTACGACGACCTCGTTGACCAGCGGGTTCCCGAGGCGGGAGACCTGCTTCCACTGCTTCGTGGCGCCCTTGTCCCGGGAGTCGTTGAGGGTGACGCCGCCGCGCTCGGTGGTCGACCACACGCCGATGACCGGGTTGCGGGAGGCGTTGCCCCTGAGGGCGAGCTGCTTCTTGGGGACCTGGATCGCGATGGTGTTGACGTTGTAGCCGGCCAGGGTGTCCTGACCCCGCTCGCTGAGGTCGCCGCCGTAGAGGAGGTCGAAGACGCGGAGGTCGGCGAAGAACGGGTCCTCGGCCTGGCCCGTGTACGTCTTGCCGCCGCCCGGCAGACCGAGGGTCGCCTGCTTGCGCAGTGCCGCGTAGTCGGGCATCGACGCCTTGCCGGTGCGGGACGGGGCGGCCGGCACGCCCGACAGGAGGGTCCGGCTCTTTCCTCCGGTGGTGACGACGAGGTCGTAGACCTGGCGGAAGTTCAGGTCCGGGTCGTTCAGTGAGGTGACCTGGCCGGTGTTGTAGAGGAACTGGTTCGCGTCGTCGCGGTAGCTGCCGCGGAAGCGCCAGCTGTACGTGACGTCGGCGGACCCGTCACCGTTGTTGTCGACCTTGATGTTGTAGCGCAGGTCGTCGCCGAAGGCGTAGAAGTTCGGCCCGCCGTTGGGCTCCTCCATCGGGATCCAGTTAGCCACCATCGTGACGGTGTCGGCCTTGTCAGGGCTGGTGAACGCGTACACGTCGGTGTTGTCCGCCCGCGGATCACCGGCGATCAGGGGCGCCTCGCGGTGGCTGGAGGCCGCGCTGAGGCCCGGGGCGAGGCTCATCGCTCCGAGTCCTGCGGCCAGGGTGGTGGCACCGAGCACGAGCAGGGACCGGTCCAGGACGCGACGCGAACGGGGCCTGGACTGTGAAACCTTCACGGCATTCCTTCTGTCTGCTGCCCCCTGCCTAGCATGCGTCGGGGCATGCGAAAGCGAGGGGTGGGCTGATGGGGATGGCGTTCGGTGCCGCGACGGGAGGTTGCGCACCGAGCGGTCTGGCAGGAAAGGACCGAACGACGGGGCGGCTCGAAACGCGGGCCCGCCGGCACCCAAAGACTGCGCAGCCGTAGACAAGCACGCCGAAACCCCGGCCCGCACGCATCCCGAATGGATTCCCTGGTCGGGCACGCGGTCCGCGAAGGGTGAACAGGCCGGTGGGAGCGGCAATTCAGCCAAGCGAACAGTCCAGGAAAATTGGCGACGACACAGTCGCCGACCACTGGGCCGAAAGTGGCACGCCCGCCTTATTGCAAGCTGCTCGCAATAAGGCGGGAGAGGGAATTCACCCTTCCGGCGCACCGAGCTCATCGGGAAGACGCCCGCCGCAGAGACTTCCGGCTACGGCGTGTCGCTACCAGCTTGGACTTCTACCGAGATCAGCCACTCCCCCGAACGTCCTTCGCGCTGCTTGTGGAGGGCAGGGACCGCTGAAGTTCGGAGGGGGCGCGAGGTCGGAGTGCGTTGGTCATACAGGGGCCGCACCACCCGCGTTTTGCCTGTTCAGGGCGAGTATATGAAACGACGACCGGGGCCGCCACCGCTGGGGACATCAACGCTCTCATCGATACAATGACCACCGCCTTCGCCTGCGACCCGCTGTGGGGCCCGGCTTTCCCCGACCAACCACGGCGCCCCGTGCTGGCGGCACCATGTGGCGCCTGTACGTCACCTCCGCACAGCGCAACCCATAAACGCCGGTGACGCCGGGCTTGGAAGCCGCGGCCATATGGATTCCGCGGGGCGCCACCGAACTCACCCGGCAGGAGGAAACCGGGTCGGCCCGGAGGAACTGCTGGCGCAGGCCGCCGACGCAGACGTGGCCGAGGCGATTTTAGCGATCTACGACCAGATGGAGGCCACCCACTCCGCCGAGCCGCCCTTCTACCTAACCCTCCTCGGCGTCCACGAGGGTCACCGTGGCAAGGGACTGGGCATGGGCCTGCGGGCCGAGAGCCTCGCCCGCCTCGACGCACTCGGCGCCTTCGCCTATCTGGAATCGTCCAATCCCGCGAACATCGCACGCTACGGGAAGAGAGGCTTCATCCCCCTCGACACCACCACCATCGCCACCGGACATGTCGTCACTACGATGCGGGCGGCCGGCCGCGCGGTGACGACGCTGTGGTCGCAAGCCCTGACCGCGCTCTGGGCGGCCGAGCAGCCAACGCCGAGGGCCCCCAGCCAGGGCCATGATCAATCCAGCGCTACTTCCCACCGCAACTAGCAGAGCCGGGACCGTCGCCGTGCTCCTACTTCACGCGCGGCGAGAGGTTCCTTCAGTCCGGATACCTGTTCCTTGAGGGCTGGCAGCACTCGAGGCGGTTCCTCTGCTGGTGGTTGGTATTCATGAAGCTGGGTGGCGCCGCACGATGCTTCGTCAGCGGATCGGGGGCAGTGCCTTGTCGGGATGGGCGGTGTGGACGTAGCGGACAGCGGTTCCGGGATGGATGCCGAACAGGTGCACCAGATGCACGGGGTCGGCGGTCTGCCGGGCCTCGTCCAGCACGCGGTCGCTCCACATCTGGCGCGGGGTGATACCGGTGCGGTCGAACGCGCGGCGCAGTGCGCAGTAGCTGACGGGCGGAAGGGCGGGGTGGTGCGCCGAGTGCGTCGTCACCAGCAGGTACGGGTTGGGGGATGCGGGCCACTGGTCGTGCCGTTGCAGGAGCCAGTCGTCCAGGAGCCGGCGGGTCAGCGAGTCGAGGTAGACCGTGTGCGGCTGGCCGCGCAGGTCGACTTTGAGGGTCCCGCGGGCAAGATCGAGGGCGGTCAGGGGCAGTTGAGCGACATCGGTGACCTTGATGGCGTGGACGGCGACCAAGCCGACGGCCAGACGTCCCATCGCACTGTCGACCAGGTCCAGCAGGCCGCGCAGCCGGTCGTTGGGCAGTGGTTCGGGGAGCCGTATGGGGGTGGTGAGGGAGAGCCCTGCGAGCGGGTTGGTGAAGACGGTGCGTTCCTGCTTAAGGGCGCGGAAGACGCTGAGCAGAACGTGGTGGACGCCGCGGGCCTGGTGTCCCTGACGGTCACCGAGGGCGGAGGTCACGTGCGCGGTGGTGATCTCCCGCAGGTCCAGTCCCTCCTTGCTCCAGAGCGCCAGGACGGGGAGAACGACGTGATGGTCGCGTCGGATGCGTGTGTAGTCGGCGGGCGGATGGGGGCGGCGGCCCTCTCCGCGGCGGACGGCGACCCAGGTCCGCATCTGATCAGCCATGACGTCGGAAAGCTCTCGGAGCTTGGCTTCGACAGCCTGCCGGTGCCAGGCGTCTGTGCGGGCGCTGTCCAGCCGTGCCAGTGACGGGTTGGGGGGCGAGATGCGGTCGTGGTCGGGGGTGAGCAGAGCGCGCCCATGCAGGAAGAACACGATCCGGTGCAGGGAGACATTCGGATGGCGTTGTCACGTTGACTGACCGGCCTGGGATGATCTTGGAGTTGGTCGTGCTGGGGAAGGATTCGTTCGTGTCGTCCGCGTCGCCGTCGTACAA